>CAMDBY010000118.1 GCA_945889575.1 Bifidobacterium breve | reverse complement strand
CGGTCGTGACCGCTTGTCATTTCGCGAATGACTTTGTCGCTCACTGCTTCTTTCGGAGTGAACCACGCGAGATCGAGAGCTTGCTGGCTTGGTTGGCACTCGCCTGTTACGGGAACGACGTAGGCCAAACTAACTGCGTGGTGGCGAGGATCATAAAACCCAGAGACTGAGGGGTCTTGGAAGTACTCAATGACTGTGAATGGTGCTGGCTCTGGCGGAACGCGAGGTAGAGCCAAAGGACCAAGGTCTTTTTCAAGGTGGCGCATCAGGGCATCTCGGATGCGCTCGTTCAGCATGACGCGGCCTGAGACGACCATACGGCTGATACTGCCGTCAGCAGCTTGGCGCAAGAGCATCCCGATATGGGTAACTTCGCCGTCTGGGTTCACCCGTACGGGCACCGCATCGACATAGATGATGGGAACCTGATTACGAACCTGTGCGATGTCCTCAGGAGACAGCCACGCGTTTTGAGTATCTGTTTTCTGGTCGCTCACCTGTGCAACATTACTATGTCGACTGCACTGTGGCTAGAGACCCAGACAACTTTCACCATTCGGTGGAGACGTATTTCGATTCCATAAACGCAAGAAGACCATCATGGCCACCTTCTCTGCCAAGACCTGACTGCTTCACTCCGCCAAACGGCGCTGCAGGGTCTGACACCAAGCCTCGATTGAGCCCGACCATTCCGGTTTCCAAAGCGTTTGCAAGTCGCATACCGCGACCATGATTACGTGTGTAGATATAAGAGACCAAACCGTGATCTACAGCGTTGTACAACGGAATTGCATCTTCGATATTGCTTACTTCAATAATTGGCGCAACAGGGCCAAACACTTCTTGCTGCACGATGTAATGATCTTGCTTCACACCGGTCAAAACCGTTGCGGCATACCCATGCATCGGTGCTGCTGTTGCTGTGCCACCGCAGACAGCTGTTGCCCCGTCAGCAATTGCCCGGTCAACAAGTTCCGCGACTCGCTTTTGCTGAGCTGAACTAACAAGTGGCCCGAGCGTTGTTGAAGTATCAAGTCCGTTACCCAGCACTAGCGCCGCCATACGCGCAGTGAATTTTGAAGTGAACTCATCAAGTACTGACGACTGCACATAGAAACGGTTTGCTGCGGTACATGCTGCTCCCCCGTTACGCATTTTTGCAATCATTGCGCCATCAACAGCCGCATCAATGTCTGCATCGTCACACACAATGAACGGTGCATTGCCTCCCAGCTCCATTGAACAGTTCACAATCTTTTCTGCCGCTTGTGCAAGTAGTACAGAGCCGACTCGCGTGCTGCCTGTAAACGACAACTTGCGTACAAGACCAGACGACAACAATGCCTGCACAGCCTCGCCAGGTGGGTCTGGTGTAATTACTTGAACAACCCCTTCCGGTAATCCAGCACGTTTCAGAATGTCTGCAATTGCATAGGCAGTCAGCGGTGTTTCATGGGCTGCCTTCAACAGCACAGTGCAACCAGCAGCTAACGCCGGGCCAATTTTGCGCGTTGCCATGGCAGCAGGGAAATTCCACGGTGTAATGCACAACGCAACACCGACAGGTTCACGGGTAACAGCGAGCCAATTGGTGCCGTTTGGTGCCTGACGAAGGTCTCCATCAATGCGTACAGCTTCTTCGCTGAACCACCGAAAGAATTCAGCCGCATAGGCCACTTCGGCACGAGCATCTGACAAAACCTTGCCGTTCTCGCGCACAATCAGGGTAGCCAGTTGCTCTTGTTCGGCAATCATGATCTCAAAGGCACGACGCAGGATCTCGGCACGTTGGCGGGGCAACGTGGTGCGCCACGTAATGAAGGTGTCACTGGCCTTATGAGCAGCCTCTAGACACTGCGCCACCGTGTGATTCGGTGCCTCGCCTTCAAGGTCTCCGGTTGCGGGGTTCACGATACGAATAGTTGCCATGTCTCTATTCTGCCCCAGAATGCCAAAAGGGCCCGGTGCTTTCGCACCGGACCCTTAATGGTTGTTCGGGGTTGAACTATTAATTAACCGACGTTGATCTTCGCTACTTGAGCATCTGCCTTAACAAGGATTGCACCGGTGAGTGGGGTGTACCCAGCTCCGGCTGCATTCTTTGGTGCACATACATCCAAGAAGTAAGCGAAGAATGACTTAACAGAAGCATTCGTTGCTGATTTTGCTGTTGTTGACAAACCATACGAAACCGCATTGATTGGGTACGCATCTGCAGCTGTCGCTGCAAAGTTCTGGGTTACAAGACCATCGGCAGCAACTTCAGCCGCATCAAGCCATACAGCTGATGAGGTTGGTGATGGCAAAACATACTTGCCAGCTGGGTTGCTTACTGCGGCAGCTTTTACGCCACGCTCTTCGAGGTATGACAATTCTGCGTATGTGATTGAACCATTGTTGTCACGTACGTAGCTTGCAAGTCCTTCGTTGCCCTTTGCAGACTGGAATGAACCATCTGTAGGAACTGTTGTAGGAAATCCACTTGAGAAAGTGTCACTAGTTACTTTTGTCCAAATTGCAGGATGTGACTTGTTCAAGTAGTTGATGAAGTTGTTTGTGGTACCTGATCCGTCACTGCGATGTACAACGCGAATTGCTGTATCTGGGAACGTAATTGTCTCTCCATCTTTTGCAGCTTCCACTGCAAGGGTTCCGACAAGTGTCTTTCCAGCTTTAACCGTGTACACGGTGTTTGCAGCATATGCAGCAGACTTTGAAAGCTTTGCAGCTGATTTTGCTGAGTACATGCTCTTTGATTCTCCACCAAGCACTGCTGCTGAAATGGTGACCTTTGCATTCTTGTACTTCTTTACAGCCGCTGGTGTCATGGACATTGCGAACTGAACGTTTGAAGCTTTCTTTGCAACAGAAACAGTTACGCCGTCCTTGGTTGCCTTCAACTTCTTAGCAACAGTTGTTGCCTTGTTTGCTGCAGCGATAGTTGGGTCATTCCACTTTGTGATCTGGCCAGCAAAAATCTTTGCAACTACTTCACTCGGGAGACGCACAGTTGCGCCTGCAGGTGAAATTCCGTCGAGGCGGTAACCGATAGCAATTGCGCCACCAACAAGTGGGACGTAAACCAAGCCTGCAGGAGCAGTTCCGGCGCTGTAGGCGGACTCAGATCCACCGAACAAGTAAGTGCCCTTTGTAAATCCGCTCTTTCCAGAACTGGAGCCGACTGATGCATAAGTGACAATGTCTGCTGCGGTATTCGATTGAGTGTTGCGGTTGTACTGCGCTGCGCAGATATCCATCATGTTGGCAAGGAAGCTTGCTCCGCCGCCACCGATTGACGCAGCATTAGCTGGGCCTACGCCAGCAACACTTGCAAGTGAGATTGCCGCAATTGCTATTGCAGCCTTCTGTCGTAATTTCATTTTTTCTCCTGTTTAGATAGGGCATTACTTATTCCCTGCACAGAGCATAAGTAAGCCTCTTAACAGGCATGTATCGAATCACCAAACCCAGAGGGTACAGAAGATTAACAATGAGTTAACTGGGGTCAGCCGAAGCGGCCTTGCACGTAATCAGCGGTTCGCGTATCAGACGGGTTAGAGAAGATGTTTGTAGTGAGATCTGCTTCAACAAGTTGACCTGGGCCACCATCTGAAAGGAAGAAGGCACAATAATCACTAACGCGAGCGGCTTGTTGCATGTTGTGGGTAACAATGACGATGGTCATTGTCGCTGACAACTGAACAATCGTTTCTTCCACTCGAAGTGTTGAGCCCGGATCGAGGGCCGAGCATGGCTCGTCTAACAACAACACTTCTGGATTGAGCGCTAACGCCCGTGCGATACACAAACGCTGCTGCTGGCCACCTGAGAGCGAACCACCGGCTGAACCAAGCCTGTCTTTGACTTCTTTCCAGAGCCCGGCCCGTGTGAGGCAATCTTCAATCAGCGCATCTTTGTTAGATGTCTTGACACGCGACAACTTCAACCCTGCGACAACGTTCTCGCCAATGTTCATGGCAGGAAATGGGTTTGGCTTCTGAAACACCATTCCGATTCGGCGACGAATGTCAATTGGGTTTACCCCAGGTGCGTAAATGTCATTACCAGCGAAGAGAACTTCCCCTGCCATTGCAGCCCTTGGGATGAATTCATGCATGCGATTGAGAAGTCGAAGGAAAGTTGACTTACCGCAACCAGAAGGACCAATGAGTCCTGTCACTGTGTTCTTTGGGAAATGCAAAGAGATGTCGGCTAGGGCGTGATGTTTATCAAACCACGCGTGTACATTTCGTGTTTCAAGTCCTGATTCTGACTTCACCATTTTGTCGACCTGCAAATCTTCAGTGTGTAGTTTACTTCGTTGCTCCGGAATCTCGACCTTAGCTGTGATGTGGGGGCGAGTTGTTTCGCTAATTTGGCTATCAATTTGATTGTTATCCATCATATTACTTTCGCTTGATTCGGGAACTAAAGATTCGGGTGAGAAGGAAGAAGAAAAAGACCATTCCGAGCAGCACCAATGCACCACCCCAAGCACGAGCAGTGGCGTTTTGATCGCCCAACCCAAGACTTGAGAAAATGTAGATTGGCAAACTTGCAATTGGATCGTTCAGGTTCGTACTGGTTGCGACGAAATACGAAGAGGTAAGAATTAGCGGTGCAGTTTCACCCACAACTCGCGCCACGCCAAGTACAGCTGCCGTAATCAAGCCTGACGCCACTGTTGGAATCACGACGGTGAACACAGTGCGAGCTTGAGTCGCACCAAGTGCGGCACTTGACGTACGCAGATCAACCGATACCAGTTTCAATACTTCCTCGGAGGTACGAGCAACTGTCGG
Organism: Bifidobacterium breve; assembly: GCA_945889575.1. Taxonomy (GTDB): domain Bacteria; phylum Actinomycetota; class Acidimicrobiia; order Acidimicrobiales; family Ilumatobacteraceae; genus UBA2093. The sequence continues at coordinate 837 of CAMDBY010000118.1, read as the reverse complement.
AAGCATGAGAATGCTTAATGCAGCAGCTCCGGCCCAGGCACTGAAACCGCCAAAGAGAACAACGACTGTTGAATATACGAACAGACCAGCAACAATTGATGGCACTCCACTCATTGCCTGAACAAGAAATCTGATGAGTCCGGCAAAGCGGCCCTTGACTTCAACGATGTAAACAGCAGCAATGATTCCAAACGGCACGGAGATGACCGTCGCAACGAGAACCATCAACATTGTTCCGACAATCGCATGAGCGATTCCGCCGTATTGCAAATCGTCACCTGACGGAGTAATTCTCATGTCATCAGTGAGATACGAGGAGTGAAACGCTTCAGAACCTTTTTGAAATACCGTGATGAAGATAGACAACCATGGAATAGTGACTGCTATGAATCCAACGGCAATCACTGCAGAGGCGATGCGATCTGCGACCACATTTGCACCTCGCTTAGCGTTAGCAAGCGCAACAAATACTGGAAAAAGGAAAGCCGTACCTACGAAGAGGCCCAGGAATCCGCTTAATCCAGTGACTTGGTTTATAGCTCCACCACATATCAGCGCTAGCGCGATGGCCAGCAGATTACGCATACCTGTGGCTTTTGAATTTCGCCAAGGCCGCGTAGGAACTGGCGGCATTGTCTCAATCACAACACTCATACAATTTTCCTCGACTTATTGACAATCATCGTTGCTCCAAAGTTGACGAGCAACGTCACCAGGAATAGAACAAGACCAGCTGCCATCAGTGCCTTCAGCTCATAATCAGTCGCTTCACCAAACTTTGTAGCAATGAGGGATGCGACATTACCGCCAGCACTCGCAAGGATTTTGAAGTTGACT
>CAMDBY010000117.1 GCA_945889575.1 Bifidobacterium breve | reverse complement strand
CTTTTTTTCTTTGTCGTTCAGAAGTTCTTGCATGTGAGTGAGCCAGCCGACTGTGCGAGGAATGGCGAATAATACGGTGAACATGTCAACGGGGAAACCAAGAGCTTGATATATGAGTCCTGAATAGAAGTCAACGTTCGGGTACAACTTGCGCGTGATGAAGTACTCATCGTTCAGCGCCACTTTTTCAAGTTCAAGCGCAATCTCAAGAAGTGGATTCTTGCCGGTGACTTCAAAGACGTCGTATGCAGCTTTTTTGATGATGGTGGCACGAGGGTCAAAGTTCTTGTAGACGCGATGGCCGAACCCCATCAGCTTGCCTTCGCCATCTTTCACACTTTCAACGAAAGCGGGAACATTCTTAATGTCACCGATCTCGGTAAGCATTCGTACGACTGCCTCATTTGCGCCACCATGAAGTGGGCCATACAACGCGGCAGCTGCGGCAGCTGTGGCTGTGTACGGGTCTGAGTTGGCAGAACTGACAACGCGCATTGCTGTGGTGCCGCAGTTCTGTTCGTGGTCTGCATGAAGAATGAAGAGCACATCCATTGCATGAGCAAGTACCGGGTTGACTTTGTAGTCATCGCCAATCTTGAACATCATGTTGAGGAAGTTTTCGCCGTATGACAAAGCGTTGTCTGGGGATACGAAGGGGAGACCTTGGCTAAAGCGGTAACACATTGCTGCAATGGTGGGTACTTTGGCGACCAGCCGCAGAACTTGTTTCTCGAATGAATCTTTATCGAAAATATCCTTCGCGTCGTCGTAGAAAGTTCCGAGTGCAGCTGTTGCAGAAATGAACATACCCATTGGGTGGGCGTCGTAATGGAATCCGTCAACAAAACGCTTACGCATGTTTTCGTGAATCATCGTGTGATGAGTGACATTAAGATTCCATTTTTCAAGTTCTTGCGTTGTCGGCAATTCACCCTTGAGAAGGAGATATGCGACTTCAAGGAATGTTGAATGTTCGGCAAGCTGCTCGATGGGGATACCGCGATAGCGAAGAATGCCTGCGTCGCCGTCGAGATAGGTGATGGAAGAGGCACATGATGCGGTGGAAAGGTACGCGGGGTCGTACATGAAAAGGCTTGGGTCTAATTCGCGCAATGCTGCAGAACTAAAGACTCCGCCTGTGATGGGAACCGTGACTGTTTTTCCGGTTCTATCATCTGTGATGGTGATTGTGTCAGTCATGTGGGATCTCCTCGACTGTAATTTTTGCGTGCGAGGGCTTTCTCCCCCGCAGACAGGTTAGGCGAACTGACACGCTGAAACCCACTCAAACGGGTGAACAGACGACTACAACGGGGTGTTGTCGTGTTTGCGAGAAACCAAACGTTCACGTTTGTCGCGGAGCATGTGAAGTGCTGCACAAATCTCTCGGCGAGTATCTGCCGGGTCAATGACGGCATCGATATAACCACGCTCAGCGGCGATGTACGGGTTCAGCAACCGGGCAGAATAATCCGCTTCGAACTCGGCCCGTTCTTCAGGGGTGGCTCGACGTTGCAAAATTGCCGCAGCTTGGCCGGCGCCCATTACTGCCAATTCTGCGCATGGCCACGCAAGGCACAAGTCATTGCCCATCTCTTTTGAGTCCATCACGATGTATGCACCTCCGTAGGACTTGCGCAGAACAACACAGATGCGGGGCACGGTGGCGCGTGCGTATGCAAACACCAATTGCGCGCCATGGCGAATCATGCCGCGCCATTCGAGGTCCTTGCCCGGATAAAAGCCAGGAGTATCGACCAATGTGAGAACGGGAATATTGAAGGCATCACAGAACGCCACAAATCGAGCAGCTTTTTGTGATGCAGGAATATCTAGGGTGCCTGCAAGAGAAATGGGTTGGTTTGCAACTATGCCAATGGGGTAGCCAGCCATATGTGCAAATGCCGTGACGACATTGCTAGCCCACCATGGTTTCAGTTCGAAGTAGATGCCGTCATCAGCGATTGATTCGATGACATGTCGAACGTCGTAACTGCCTGTTGATGTGGTGGGAATGAGGTCGCCGGCTTCTGGTGTCGATCTGTCGTCTGGGTCAGACGTTGGCATCACCGGCGCTAGTTGGTCAACGCCGTTCGGAAGGTATTCGAGTAATTCTTCTAGCCACACTGTGGCTTCATCAAGGTCGGCAACAACAACTGAACTCACGCCAGTGTGTCGTGCGTGGGTGCCTGCGCCACCAAGTTCATCGGTGCTGACGTCAATGCCAGTGAACTCAACAACCATCGTCGGGCCGCTCACAAATGCGTATGCATCTTGCGTCATCACGACAAAGTCGGACAAGCCAAGAAGAAGTGCGGGGCCAGAGACAGCGGGCCCTATAACAATGCTGATCGTGGGAACTACTCCTGAACAATCTGCAAGAGCTTTGGCTGCAGTGCCCCAACCATGAAGTGCTGCGATTCCCTCAAGAATGTCTGCACCAGATGATTCCATCTGCACAACAAGAGGAATACCTTTTGTGCGTGCTGTGTCTGCAGCTGTGGCAATGACATACGAGGCTGCGGCACTGAGTGCACCACGATGGAGCGAGCCGTCGACTGTAAGCCACACAACATGTCGGCCTGTCGACAAAGTTACGACATTGGCTTGCGCGGCGCCGGGAACCTTATGTTGTAGTCCCACCATCACGTTCTCAGTGTTGGGCTGGCTTGTACTCACTAGGTACAGACTAGACAGTGAGCGAGGTGAGGGTTCCCTTGGTGGGTTTCACGCCAATTTCAAGAGAAATCCCTGGCTGCTTCGGGCCGTGCCGGTTCACCATGTCAAAGGCTCTGTCACGAACAGCGAGGGTTGCTCTGTTAGGCCGAGGGCGTGGGCGCTGTACCCATCCGACAACGCGGCGGGGTAGTTCAGGCACGGGAATGCGTACAAAGTTTCCTTCCAGCCATCCAGGCACGGCACTTGCAGGAACAATGGCGGGGCCGAACCCTTCAAACACGAGCGACGCCATCAGGCGAACACCGTCTATTTCTGCTTGGGACTGCAGAGCGACTCCTTGGTTAGCAGCTGCTCGATCAATAATGCGACGTTGTGCTGTGCCGCGAGGCGCAAGAAGAATGGGGTGCAACGACAATTCTTCCAAACTAATAGTCGTGTGAGTTGCTAATTCATGAGATTTTGGTGCAATAAGGAATAATTCCTCTGCGAATAATTCTCTGACATCAAGACTTGTATCAGGAATGGGGAGATGCACAATTGCTGCGTCTATTTCTCCGCTCGTGAGTCTCAATATGAGCGAACTTGTTACACCTTCAATAACAGTTGTGTGTACGCCAGGATGATGACGCTGCAGTGATGCCAAGAGAGATGGCATCAGCCATCGTGCAGTAGTACCGATACTTCCGATGCGGCAGTCGCCGGTAGTGGAAGAACCAAGTGAATGAATATCTGCATCAATGTCTTCCATTTCGTGCAAGATGCGCCGAGCGCGGATGGCCACCATGTCGCCTTCGTCGGTCAGGACTCCGGTTGATCGGTCGATCAGGGAAGTGCCGAGTTCCTTCTCAAGGCGACCAATGTGAGCAGAGACATTTGATTGGACTGTGTCGAGAGCCTTGGCAGCTGCGGAAAAGGTGCCGTGGTCAGCAATTGCCACCAGGCTCTGTAATTGCTTGATTTCCATAGGGGAAGCCTCATTTCTGTCCTGTCACTAGCCTATCTCTAAAGACGATAGCAACTATCGCCTCGTTCAACTTGAGTGTTCACGCATTCACGTGCATACTTTCACTAACAGATCGCGCCGGACATGCCCCCCATAGTCCGGCCGAATGAACCCAACATAATGATCCCCCCCGATCATGGGTTTCGGTTGAGAGGCCCCGCTTAGGCGGGGTCTTTCCCATTTCTCGGCACATGTGGAAATGTAATCGTCTGTTGCTGGCGTAACCTTCGCGCGTGGCACATGCAGCGTTTTTTGATCTTGACAGAACAATTTTGTCTGGTGCGTCTGCACATGTCGTGAGTCGCGTTCTTCGTGAGACGGGAATAGTCACGCGCACAATTCCAGGCGAGTCGTTGATGTATTCAATTTTTGAAACATTCGGCGAGAATTTGCCGTCGATGGTTCTCGGCCGTCAAGCAGTTCTTGCAATGCGTGGACATCGTCGTGATGAAGTGCGCGAAGCTGCACGAATTGCTGCACCTGACTTGGTGGCAATGGTGCAGCCGTATGCGCAAAAAGTTATTGACTCACACCGTGCTGAGGGTCGCAGTGTTGTGCTGGCAACTACTACACCGCGTGACCTTATTGAACCATTCGCAGATCTCATGGGGTTTGATGCGGTGATTGCAACGACGTACGGAGTTGATAGCGAGGGCGTGTACACCGGCGAACTTGATGGTACGTATGTGTGGTCACGTGGAAAGCGCGATGCAGTGCGTGCGTGGTCACAAGAGAATGATGTGGATCTATCGGGTTCGTATGCATACAGCGACAGTGTGTTTGATGAACCATTGCTCGCTGCTGTGGGGTTCCCACATTGCGTGAACCCTGATTGGCGCCTTCGTCTCATGGCAGCTGCACGTCGCTGGCCAGTCATGCACCTTGATGTGCCACATGGTGTGGCAAAGGTGCCGGTTATCGGCTTAGAAGCGCAACAACTACTGATGAAATTCGCACGACCAGAAGTATTTCCATATGCGCGCTTCACTATTTCAGGTACAGAGAATATTCCGAAAGACAGTGCAGCGATTCTGTGTGGAAACCACCGCAGTTATTTCGATATTGCTGCCGTGTCACTTGCTGTTGCAAAAACTGGCCGCGCGGTTCGTTTCCTTGGTAAAAAAGAAGTATTTGACGCGCCGGTCATTGGGCCGATTGCAACTGCTCTTGGTGGCATTCGTGTCGAGCGAGGCACGGGGAGCGATGAGCCATTGCGTGCAGCAACAGAACTCATTAATGCAGGCGATCTTGTTGCTCTCATGCCTCAAGGCACCATTCCGCGCGGACATGCATTTTTTGATCCAATCTTGAAGGGCAGATGGGGAGCTGCAAAACTTGCTGCTGCCACGCGCGCGCCTGTGATTCCCATCGGTATTTGGGGAACAGAAAAAGTGTGGCCACGTAATGCCAAACTTCCGAACATTACGAATGTCACGTCACCGCCCGAGGTAATCATCGTGGTGGGGACACCTGTGCATCTGGAATACACAGACCCCGATGCAGACACAGCTGCAATCATGTCTGCAATTAGCGCGTTGCTTCCACCAGAGGGACGTGAGTATTACGAACCGACAGAGGATGAACTGCGACGCTCGTATCCGTCTAACTATGCAGGTGACCCGAACGCCGAAGATGAACGGCGCCCGGGTACCGATTAATTATTTCTGAGCTGCAACTTTTGCGCGAACGATGTTCAATGCTGAACCAGCCTTGAACCATTCCACTTGCTCTGGGCTAAATGTGTGCTTTGCTTCGAACTCAACTGTTGTGCCGTCGGCTTTTGTAATTGAGCACTTCACTGGCTGATCTGGCACTGGTGGCAAGTTATGCACATTGATGCGGTCTGTCTCTTCAATGAGGTCGTACGTTTTCGGGTCAGCGAATGTAAGTGGAACTAGACCTTGCTTCTTCAAGTTGGTCTCGTGAATTCGAGCAAACGAGCGAGCAAAGATGACTACTCCGCCACGAAAGC
>CAMDBY010000116.1 GCA_945889575.1 Bifidobacterium breve | reverse complement strand
TTATTTAAAGAACTTATTGCGGCGTCGTTGGTCAATCGCGAGAAGCGACTTGCTCGTGGCGCTAATGCCACAGTTGCTCAATCAAGCTGAATAAGAACGTGAACCAGGGCGACCATAAAGGTTTCGCATCGACTGATCTTGACGTGGTTCATTCGTGGGGGATGTTTCGCCTTTTGCGTCGTACAATTCGCGGACCTCGAGGCGATGTTTTCGAACGAACGTATGTAAGTACGCCGGGAGCTGTTGGCGTAGTCGCCATAACCTCTGACAATCACATTGTCCTTGTATCCCAATACAGGTCATCCTTTGATGATTATGTACTGGAAATTCCAGCTGGAATGCGAGACGTTGTTGGTGAAGACCCAGCTCGTACTGCATGGAGAGAACTTGTCGAAGAGACTGGCTATATCCCAGGAACTGTCGAGCATTTAGGATCGTGTCTGTCGTCTCCAGGTGTCACTGATTCTGTTGTCGAATTATTTATCGCACGTGATGTGGTTGAAGGTGATTCTGCGCCGGAGGGACCCGAGGAATTGGATATGACAGTGTTGTTGGTTCCTTTTGCAGAAGCATTGGCAATGGTTGAGCAGGGCGAGATTACTGACGCTAAAAGTGTCGTAGGTATATTGCTGACAACACGGCGTTTCCACGATCTCGGATGATCAACAATGACCAAAAGTTCCACCACTGAACGAGATGAGCAACTCGTCGAAGAGTTTCTCCGTTGGATGACTGTAGAGCGAGGGCGCGCTGCAAATACTATTTCGAACTATCGGCGAGATCTGATTCGTTATGTGGCATTCCTTGGCGAGACTAAGAAGAGCCTTCTCACTGCACGCGAATCAGACGTTGAAGAATATGTGCGGGTGTTACAAGCTTCTGGTGATGCAAATGCAAGTACGGCGCGAAGACTTTCGGCTATTCGGATGATGCATAATTTTCTGGCAGCCGAGGACCGAAGAAGAGATAATCCAGCCTCTCGAATTGAAGGCGTGAAAGTTCCGAGTGGTGTTCCGAAACCTCTGAGTCTTGATGAAGTGAATGCACTATTGGAAGCGATGGCGGGCGACTCGGCAACTGAGATGCGTGATAGGGCATTAGTGGAATTTCTCTATGCCACGGGAGCCCGAATTTCAGAGGCATGCGATTTGAATCTTGATGATGTGGATTTATCATCGCGTGTTGTGCGATTGTTTGGCAAAGGCTCGAAGGAGCGCGTAGTGCCATTTGGGCGAATTGCTGAAGAACGGCTTCGTGAATATATCGGTAGTGCTGGCCGAGCGCAGTTAGTCCCAGAGGTATGGTCACGGGGCACTGACCGCGATGCGGTGTTTCTGACTAATAGCGGCAAGCGGCTGAATCGACAAAAGGCCTGGCATGTTGTCCGAGATGCCGGATTGAGAGCAGGAATCACTCGTGAATTGTCTCCCCATGTTCTTCGCCACACATGTGCAACTCACATGCTCGAGCACGGCGCAGACTTACGAATTGTCCAAGAGATGTTAGGACATGCAACTATCTCAACCACTCAGATCTACACGAAAGTCTCCAATGATCGATTGTGGGCTGTCTATCGCGACGCACACCCGAGAGCAGCAGGATGAAGACAACACACTTGGTGAAGAGGGCAGTGAGTTCACTGTTGCAGACTCCGCCGAACCCACAGGACATTGCGGTCGTTTCGCAAGTCTTGAATATTGCGGAGTTTGCTGTGTGGTCTGACATGCAATATCGCGATCAGCGACACAGTGTTGTTGTGCTCCATCGTTTTGACATCTTGGCGCCTGCTGCGGTGAGAGCTGACAGAGCATCTGCTTTATTGCATGACGTTGGTAAGAACATATCGAATCTTGGGTTTGTCTCACGTGTCATTGCAACTGTTGTTGGACCTCGTGGACAAAGATTCATCGCCTATCACGATCACGAGCGTCTTGGCGCTGAGTTATTACGTTCAATAAGTGATCCGCGCACCGTCGCTCTGGTCGGTGGTTTAGTTGATGACGACATTTCACTGCTTCTGAAAGCAGCTGACGACATCTAGATTCGCGGCAGCAGGCCTATGGCGTTATGAGCCCTTTGAAGCGTCACGGCGGCAACATTGCGCGCCCGTTCGTTTCCGATTGAGAGAAGTCGAGCAAGTTCACCCTTGTCTTGCATGAGTTCTTGGAAACGTGTACGTATTGGCTCCACAACTGCAATGACAGCATCGCCTGTGTCTGATTTGAGTGCACCGTATTGCGAATATTGACTAACCAATTCATCAACAGGCTTACCTGTTGATGCGGACAAAATATCAAGAAGGTTAGAAACGCCTGGCTTGTTAGCGATGTCGTACTTTACTTCGCTGTCTGAATCAGTGACGGCACGCTTGAACTTCTTAGAAATAGAAGCATTGTCATCTAGTAGATAGACAAGACCGCTATCGCTGGTGGCTGATTTTGACATCTTGGATGTGGGGTCTTGCAAGTCCATCACGCGAGCGCCTGCTTTGGGGTGGACAGCCTTCGGCAAAATAAACGTGTCCCCGAATCTATGATTGAAGCGAACTGCGATATCGCGCGTGATTTCAATATGTTGGCGTTGATCATCACCAACAGGTACTTCGTCTGCGTCATACAACAAAATATCAGCAGCTTGTAGCGCTGGATATGTGAACAATCCAGCAGATACAAATTCGGCTTCACGGCGTGCAGATTTGTCTTTGAATTGTGTCATTCGACTGAGTTCGCCAAAGGAGACTGTGCACTCCATAATCCACGCTAATTCTGTGTGTTCATGAATGTGGCTTTGAACAAAAACAGTCGCAACGTCAGGGTCAAGACCGCACGCGAATAGCAGGGCGGCAAGTTCAAGGGTTTGTGTGCCGATAAGGCCAGGGGTATCGATAACGGTAAGGGCATGTAGGTCGACGATTCCGTGGAATACGTCTCCGTCGTGCTGGCCTGAGACCCAATTAACGAGGGCGCCCAAATAGTTACCCAGATGCACGGAACCGGTGGGCTGGATACAAGACAGAACGCGTGGCACGAACAAAATCTAGTTGCTACGCATGGAATCTACGTGGTCAATTGCTGACCTAGGTGGTTCCGACAAGTACGCTAGGAAGGTGGCAATTGATGTAGCAACCCCCGTGTACGAGGGCCCTTTCGACCTTTTGCTTCATCTCATTTTGCGTGAAGAGGTGGACATCCACGAGATCAGTCTTTCCACCATTGTGGACGCCTATTTGGCTGAATTGCTGAAAATGAACGAACTTGACCTAGAGGTCGCTACCGAGTTTCTTCTCATTGCAGCCACGTTGATTGAATTAAAGACTCGTCGATTGTTGCCGGGTCGTGAGGCCGTTGATTTAGATGACGAATTGGCATTATGGGAAGAGCGCGATTTGCTGCTGGCTCGACTGCTTGAGTGCAAAACCTTTAAGGATGTCGCCAAAATTCTTGCCACGTTTGTCGATGACGCTGACAGGGTGTACGGACGCGCAGTTGGTCCCGATGAACGTTTCTCAGAGGTCGCACCAGACTTGCTAGAAGGTTTGACCATTGAGAAGCTAGAGCGGGGATTCATCAACGCTATTACTCCCCGCAAGCGTGACGAATTGACTGTGTACCACATTTCGCCGATTCGATTTACTGTCGCTGAGGCTGTCGAAGAATTGATGGAAGATATTGCTCGTGTGGGAAGTACCTCATTTCGCGCATTGACTACTGGACTCGTAGAGCGTCTCGAAATAATTGTGCGCTTTTTGGCCATTCTTGAAATGTACAAACAAGGTTTTATCGAACTAGATCAAATTGATCGTTTTGGTGACATTACGGTGCAGTGGACTGGTCTCGGTACTGGAAACGAAAGTATGGCGGAGATCGATTCATATGAAGGATGATGTGACGACAGAGACAGTTCGAGCTATAGAGGCAATAGTTCTTGTAGCCCTTGAGCCGGTGCCGACGGACCTTATTGCGCAATTGCTTGAGATACCTACAACAACAGTTGAAGAAGTGTGCACTCGTCTTGCTGATACGTATGAAGAAGCAGGACATGGGTTCCAATTGGCAAAGGTTGCGGGAGGATGGCGTTTTCAAACCCACCCAGACCTTGCTCCGTATGTCGAGCGTTTTATTCTCGATGGTCAACGTGCACGCCTATCAGGTGCTGCGCTTGAGACTCTCGCCATCATTGCCTACAAGCAACCAATTTCACGTTTGCAGATCGCATCCATCCGCGGAGTAGATCCGGATTCAGTATTACGAACATTGCATGGTCGTGCGTATGTCGCGCCAGTATCGCGTGATAATGGCCCAGGTCAGGCGGTGTTGTGGGGCACGACGCAGTTGTTCCTTGAGAAGTTGGGAATTGCATCACTGAATGACCTTCCATCTATTGCTTCATTTGTGCCAGATGCATCACTTGTTGAGGCGCTCGAAAAAACTTTATTGTTCGACGCAAACGTTAATTCTGAGCCGAGCGAAGGCGCGTAATGTCTTCTTTCACCCCGCCGGGAGGCGCGGTTCCCGAGCCACCGTTGTGGGAACAAATAGCAGACGATGCGCGTCTTGCTGATGGTGAGCGATTACAAAAAGTTCTTGCCAGAGCCGGGTTCGGTTCTCGCCGTGTTTGTGAGAACCTGATTGAGGATGGCCGCGTTGATGTTAATGGTGATGTAGCGATCCTCGGTCGACGCGTCAATGTGGATACAGACATTATTGAAGTGGATGGCGCTCCTGTCGGTGTGCTACCAGGGCTTGTGTATTACTTGTTGAACAAGCCAGATGGCGTAGTTACAACGCTGGCTGACACACACGGGCGAGAGACGGTACTTGATTACGTGCCGTCAGAACCTCGTGTGTTTTCTGTCGGACGTTTGGATATCGATACAACGGGGCTGTTGATTTTGACGAACGATGGTCAATTGACACAGTTTTTGACGCACCCGAGTCACGGCGTTGAAAAGGAATACATAGCCGAAGTTGAGTGCGGCACAAATGGAGTACCTAACGGCGCATTGCGACATCTGCGTGATGGAGTTGACTTAGAAGATGGCATGACAGCCCCTGCCGAAGTGGGTCAACCTGAGCCCGGTGTGTTGCGAATAGTGATTCATGAGGGCCGCAACAGGCAGGTACGTCGCATGTGTGAAGAGGTGGGTCACCCAGTGATTCGACTTGTCCGCACACGTATCGGGCCGTTGCGGGACACGAAATTATCTCCAGGCCAATGGCGTGAATTAACGATAGAAGAAGTGCGTCAATTATCGAGCGCAGTTGACTTAGACGGCACGGATACGGTGTGGGAATGAACGCAGAGGCGACGACAAGAAAGAAAGCGAACGTATTCGGCCTCGGCCTGATTGGTGGCTCGCTTGCACTAGCTCTTGCCGATGCTGGCTACGACGTTGGCGGACACGATTCGGATAAGTCAAAAATTGATACAGCCCTTGAGCGCGAGATAATTTCATTCCCCGGTCTGTATTCCGATGCAGAGGTGACCTTTGTTGCAACCCCAGTCGGCACTGTGGCCGAAGCGGTACTGGAATCATTGACGCTGACAACCGGCGTGGTGACTGATGTTGGTTCCGTTAAGACTGCTATTTCGGTACAGATGACAGACCCCCGATTTGTTCCCGGTCATCCGATGGCTGGATCTGAATTAGACGGATTAGACGGAGCGGATGCTTCAATGTTCGCCGGTGCCGTATGGGTTCTGACTCCGA
>CAMDBY010000115.1 GCA_945889575.1 Bifidobacterium breve | reverse complement strand
GACGGTTGCTCCTACGACGGTTGCTCCTACAACGGTTGCTCCTACGACGGTTGCTCCTACGACGGTTGCTCCTACGACGGTTGTGCCATCGACCACTGTCGAACCAACGACTACAACGTCGACCACCACAACGGCTGCACCTACGACGGTTGTGCCATCGACCACTGTCGAACCAACGACTACAACATCGACCACAACAACGGTTGCACCGGTGATGGTTGCGTCGGCGATGGCGGCGCCGAAAGCAGTGCCACTGATTCAGCCGATGGCGATGCGGCGGGGATCGAAGGTGAGCGCTGCGAAACTGGCGGCATCTGTATCGATGAGCATCCCGAAGCGGTCAGTGGGCACGATGCGCATCAGCATTACGAAGGGCAAGCAGTATTGTGCATTTGTTGGCAGTGCGCTGAAGGGGATTCGCACGGGAAAGTGCACAATTGTGGTCATTTTGCTGCCGAAAAGGGGCAAGACAGTTATGCGCACAAACACGTTGACCGTGAAGAAGTGAATATATTTCAGTAGCCAAATTGGGTATGTACAATGTGGCGATGTATCCAGTGGGAAAGCTCACATCGCGTCAACGAATCATTCGAGCGACTGAACAAGAACTGTTGGATTCTGGCACTTCTGGTTTGCGTATGGAAGTGGTGGCACAAAAAGCTGAAGTATCAGTGCCGCTGATCTACAAGTACTACGGCAATCGAGATGGCTTATTGACCGAAGTGCTGAGTCAGCTCTATGACAGCGATAGCTACCAAAAGCTTTCTGCTTATGCGGACGTCTTCAATGAAATGCAGAATCCTTCGGTTGATGACATCGCCATTTTGTTTGCCACTGTCCAGCAGAAATTTCGAATGCCTGGCCGCTGGCAAAGATTACAAATACTGGCGGCATCTGCTGAACTTCCCGAACTCCGAACACGGCTTTCAGCAATTCATCTCGAGAATCAAAAACATGTGATTAGCTTTCTGACAGTTGCATTGGAAGCGGTGGTCTCCCAGCAACCAGGACATACGGAAGAATCAATTCGTGCAGCCGTGTCACTTGCCCCGCCGTTGGCCTCGTTGATCATGGCTCAATCATTTGGGTCAGTTCTTGATGACCTCATCGATGTAGAGGATAGAGAAGCGGCTAGTGACGAAATGAGAGTACTTCTTCGCTTAATCATCAACTCTGTTATTACGGCAGGTGCAGAAACGACCGTAGACTCTCCACATGGAAGTTGAAATGATTGTTGAGATTCCGCAAGGGTCTCGCAACAAATACGAAATGGATCACGTCACCGGAGACATCTGGCTTGATCGCACCTTGTTTACGGCAACGCAATATCCGCTTGATTACGGTTTCTTTCCAGGCACTCACGGTGAAGATGGCGACCCACTTGATGCGTTGGTGTGGCTGAGCCAGCCAACATTTCCCGGCTGCCACGTGTGGGTGCGCCCCGTTGCCGTGTTCTGGATGACAGATGAAAAAGGGCCCGATGCAAAAGTGCTGTGCGTGTCATCACATGACTCACGCATGAATCAATACGTTGATATTGGTGATTTGCCCGAGCACTTACTCGACGAAGTGGGCAACTTTTTTGAGGTGTACAAACTTCTTGAGCCGAACAAAGACACCACCGTGAAGGGTTGGGAAGGCCGTCAGGCTGCCGAAACGGAAATCCTTGCTGCCATCGAACGACTGGCTCATCTCGACCACTAACCGGCCTGTCACTGTGGCGACTTTTTAGTGACGACTGTCACGCCACTGTGTCCGCCTGTGGAAAAAAACCTTGGGAAACCCATATGGGGTATGGAGCCTGTGGATATCCACCATTTTTCACAATCACTCTTTTATAGTTCGCCATGCGGACCACGTGCCGCAGAATTGGGGAAACCTTATGTACACACTCGGAGCCTTGCTCCTATCAGCCCTCCTACTTGGTGCCGTTGTTTCGGTCATCGAGTCGGTATTACACCTTGTCGGCGCCCATGGCGCCATCAGCAAGTTGCCACTTATCGGAGCGCATCTTTCACTCATCATTGCCGTCGGCATGGTGTGGTGGTTGAAGATGAACCCGATCGCAGGTTGGGGAGTCACATTCGCAGATGAATGGATGACCTATGTCGCCAATGGCGCCATTATTCTCGGAATGATTCCGGTGAAAGATGCAGTTATCAACATGGTGAACAAGGGCCTTCGCGCTTAAGTTCTCGCCACATATTTCAGCTACGGGCTGTCGGTTCATTCGAACCGGCGGCCCGTTTGCATTTCTGGGTTACGACCGAGATGTGCCTCGGAAAATTCGCAGCAGTCCGACGCAGCCGGCAGCAAAAACAAGGAGCCCCAGAAAGCGCGCACCGATTCCGACGGGTAACGACATCAGCCATCCGCCAGCAAAAATTGACGCGACGTGCATGGCGGTAAAGAGCCCACGTGAGCCGGAAGATTTCGGTTTGCGAAATACTGCAACCAATGAAATAACCCCCAACACGACAATTACTAGCATGATGACTGCGGCAAGAATTGCAAGGCTTTCCATAGCCGAAGAGTAGACCAGAAATGAGTTACTGGGAAGCAGAGTTGTCAATCAGCCAAAAGCTCACGAGGCCTGCTGGCTGGTCATTCAAACTTACTGAGATATCGACTTGCCCAGCATGAGGGAACCCGATGCCGCGTAGTGGAAGTGCGAACGGGAAGAACAAGCCTTCGCCAGGGTGACGTTCCGCATCGACGTTGAATTCGAAGTCGATACGGGCTATTTCCTCTGCGGTATCGGGGAAGCGAATAATGACGCGCCCATGGTGAGCCGTGCCAACTCGGTGCGGTTGCACATACACAGACATTGCAATGTATGAATCAACTTCTGATGGAAAGCCTGAATGTACAGCGATGCGTGTGACACCACTGCTGACAATGTTCAGCATTCCTTCACGAACATTGGCATAGTCGCACAATGTCAATGTGGTGAGATCAAGTCCTGAGTCTGCAAGTGGGTCACGATTCATTTGTGATGTTCGTGTTCATGTGTGTGGTGAACATAGGCGCGATCCGATGTTGCGAACTGTGTGACATACATAATGATAAACACAACAGTGGTGATAAGAGTGATTGTTGGCCCAGGTGCAAGGTCTGCGTGATATGACACAATGAAACCAATAAGAACTTCGGAGAGTCCAATAGCAACTGCTGCTCGCGTAATGGAACCCACTCGATTAAAGAACAGCCGGGCAGTCGCCGTGGGGGTAATGAGCAATGACACAGTAAGAACAGTGCCAACGGTGGATAAACACACCACAACGCAAATGGCTAAGAGAACCAACATTGCGGCATCAAGGCGCTGGGCGCGCACGCCAACTTGGGTGGCGTGATCGCGATCAAACGTTGCAATCTTTAAGTCTTCGAAGCGGAACCACACAAAGAACAAACTGCCGATGGTGAGAGCGAATGTGATCCACATGTCAAGAGTGTTAACGGTGAGCAATTGCCCGAATAAAAAGTGTGTAAGTGAGACAGATGTGTCAACTTTGCCGAGTGCCAGAACGCCAAATGCAAACATGCCACTGCCGACAACAGCAATGATCGAGTCGTGTGCGATGCGGCGGTTCTGCGATAGCAAGTGAATGACAACAGCCATGAAAATTCCGGCGACTAAAGCACCGGGAAGAACTGCTGCTGTGCCGAACCAGGCAAAGGCCAATGCAACACCGCCAAGAAGTGAATGAGACATGGCGTCGCCCATGTATGCAAGGCGGCGCAGTGACACCCATGTGCCAACCACGGGGGCGAGCACGCCCACCATCAGGCACACGATGCCAGCACGTTGAGAGAAGTCAGATTGAAAGGGGTCAAGTAGCCAATGCATTATGACCGACCCTGTACAGACGTGCGACTAAAGACCGCTTCCAGCCTGTCGCCACCCAATTCAATGGCTGGGCTGCCATCACCGATGATGCGCCCGTTCAGTGTGAGACAACGCGAAAAGTGAGTACGCACCAGGCCAAGGTCGTGAGTAGAGACCAGCACTGACGTACCGCGAGCGCATAACTGAGTGAACAAGTCAATGAGGTCTGCTGTGTGGCGCACATCAACACCAGATAACGCTTCGTCGAGCAACAGCACATCAGCCTCTTGAGCGAGAGCTCGAGCGAGTAGTACGCGTTGTACTTGACCGCCAGACAAGGTTGCGAGCGAACGCGTACCCATGTCGGCAAGGTCTACCTGTGACAAGCATTCTGCAACATGGTCGTGGTCGCTGCGCGATGGTCGCATGCGCGCACCATGAAAGCGGCGGCGTCCTGCCATGACTACTTCAGCAACGGTGACGGGGAAGCGCAGATCTACGTCTGAATGTTGCGGAATGTATGCAATGGCTTGACGCTCGAGGTGATGACACTGTTCGCCGTGCACTACGACATCGCCCTGATGATCAATGAAGCCGGCAAGTGCCTTAAACAGGGTTGATTTACCTGCTCCGTTGGGGCCAACAACAGCAATCAACTCGCCCGTATCTACAGAAAAACTGCTGGCAGTTAACGCTTCATAATCACCGTAGGAGACCGCGACATCGACAGCTGCAAGAACGGTGGAATCTGAGTGAGTGTTCACGAGCACCGCAATCCCTTCACAAGACGTGACAGATTGTCCCGCTGGATTGAAATATATGACGCGCCGCCTGCGATGTCTGCACTGCTAATACCTTCGACAGGATCAAGCAGGTCTGGAGTTGCACCTACTTTGTCTGCCAATGTCTTAGCAAGATCAGCGGGAAGAAGAGTCTCAAAGAAAATGGTGCTGACTTTGTTGGCTCGAGCAAAACTGGCAATTGCTTCCAAGCTTTTAGCAGACGGTTCTTCTTCAGGGTTGACTCCGGCAATTGCTACTTGGCGGATATTGGCTCGTTTGGCAAGATAGGCAAATGCGCGATGGGAAGTGACAAGCACTCGTGATTCACAGTTGGCAAGTTGAGCGTCAATCTCGTTTCCTAATGTCTGTAATTCCGCAATGAACGACTGTGCTGCGGCATTGAATTGGGTTGCAAATTCCGGGCTCAACTGAGACAGCGCATCTGCAACTGCAGTGGTCATTGCAATCATGTTCGCGGGGTCAAGCCACACGTGTGGGTCTTTGCCTGATGCCAGCACTTCACCATCTGTTTCGCCTTCAGTGCCATCAAGTTGTGCAACTACATCGAGAAGAGTGACTGATTGCAGTAAGTCAACGGGAACTACGGAGCCCGGTAACGATGCAACTGCTTTTTCAACCTCTGGCTGAAAACCATCACTGATGTAGAACACTGCAGATGAAGTCGACAGAACGGTGAGTTGTTTTGCGGTCAGCTGCACGTCGTGTGCGCCCTGACCAGCTGGGGTGAGTTCAACAACGTTGACATGTGTGCCGCCAACCTTGCGCACAATCTCTTCGATGGGGTAGAACGAGGCGGCCACAGTGATCTGCGTCTTGTTTGCGTCGACCTGTGACGATGAGCCGCCGCAGGCAGAGAGCGCCAGCACAAGAGATGCCACAGCAAGGAAACGGTTCACGAGAATG
The DNA here is from genome assembly GCA_945889575.1 of Bifidobacterium breve. GTDB lineage: Bacteria > Actinomycetota > Acidimicrobiia > Acidimicrobiales > Ilumatobacteraceae > UBA2093. The sequence continues at coordinate 291 of CAMDBY010000115.1, read as the reverse complement.
AGGTTATCCATAATGAGAACCATTCCCAATAATGAGAATCACTGGGAAAGACATCAGTAATAAGGTCAGAACAACACACGGGGGGCATATGGCTACAGGTGATGCAATATTTCGGCGCGAAGACGACTGCGAGACCGAATCGTGGCCAGGTGCTGTCGACTGGTGGACTCTCTTTAGTAGCGACCGCACTGAAACCCATGGCCTCACCGTAGGAGTAGCTGAAATACCTGTGGGGGCGCCGGAACCAGAACGCGGCCACATGCACGCACAATCAGAGGTGTACTACTTCTT
>CAMDBY010000114.1 GCA_945889575.1 Bifidobacterium breve | reverse complement strand
GAAGATGACCCCAGCAAGTTTTGAACCAACCATCGACTATGTGGTTACCAAAATCCCACGATGGGCGTTTGAAAAACTTCCTGGTACATCTGGAGTACTAGGAACACAGATGCAGAGCGTCGGTGAAGTGATGTCTATTGGGCGTACATTTCCTGAAAGTCTGCAGAAAGGCCTTCGGTCACTTGAACAGGGCAGGCACGGTCTCAACTGTGACAGCGGAGAATCGTTATACGACGGTCTGAGTGATGTAGATCTGCTGAAGAAGGCGTCTATTGCCACTCCTGAGAGAATCTTCCAAGTTGGTGAAGCTCTGCACAGAGGCATGAGCGTTGATCAGGTACATGATGCAACAAAGATAGACGTGTGGTTCCTTGACCAGATGCAGATCATTATTGATGAGCGTCATTCGTTGGAAGGGAAGTCCCTGACCCAATTGAGTCGACATGAATTGCGCCGTGCAAAGCGGCTCGGATTTTCCGATGGTCAACTAGCACATGTTCTCAAAGAGGACGAAATGACAGTTCGTTCATATCGTGAATCATTGGGAATTATCCCCACCTACAAGACCGTCGATACATGTAGTGCCGAGTTTGATGCACAGACGCCGTATCACTACTCAACCTATGAAGATGAAAATGAAGTACGTCCGTCAAGTAAGCCGCGAGTAATCATTCTTGGTTCTGGGCCGAACCGTATTGGTCAAGGAATCGAATTCGACTACTGCTGTGTTCATGCAAGTTTTGCATTGCGTGCTGCTGGATATGAGACCGTCATGATTAACTGCAACCCAGAAACTGTTTCAACTGACTACGACACTTCTGATCGTCTCTACTTCGAGCCTTTGACTCGTGAAGATGTTTTGAATGTCATTGCCGCCGAGACGCTTGCGTCAGGTGGCGTGGCTCCAAAGGTAATCGTTGGTCTTGGCGGGCAAACACCGTTGAAGTTGTCTGGTCTCATTGACCCAGCACTCATTGCGGGAACTTCTCCACATTCGATCGACCTTGCAGAAGACCGTGCGAAGTGGAATCAGTTGTGCGATTCTCTATCGATTCCGCAGCCTCCGGGTGGTACCGCAATCACGTTTGCGGAAGCAAGCGTGATCGCTCAACGTGTTGGTTATCCGGTATTGGTCCGCCCTAGCTATGTACTTGGTGGGCGCGCAATGCAGATTGTGCACGATCCGCAGGCATTGGAAAGCGCTATGGACCAAATGGCACGCGATGGAAGCCTCGGTAAAGAAGGTGGCCTCTCTGCTGAACGTCCTGTCCTCATCGACCACTTCTTGGAAGATGCAACAGAAGTAGACGTAGACGCAATTCGTGACCATACGGGTGAAGTTCTCATTGGTGGAGTCATGGAACACGTGGAAGAGGCCGGAGTTCACTCTGGTGACTCGGCATGCGCCATTCCGCCACAGACTCTTCCGGCTTGGGTTGTTGAAGTCATCAGTGCATATACAACGTCCATTGCAAACTCATTAGATGTACGAGGACTTATCAATGTTCAGTTCGCTGTTCTCGGAACCACGGTCTTTGTTATCGAAGCGAATCCGCGAGCATCTCGTACGGTTCCATTCGTTGCGAAGGCAACAGGTGTGCCATTAGCCAAAGTGGCAAGTCGCGTGATGTTGGGGGCAACGCTTGCCGAACTGCGAGTGGAAGGTTTGCTAGTGCCACCGGTAACAGGTGGCCATGTATCGGTGAAGGAAGCAGTATTGCCCTTTAATCGGTTTCCTGATGTTGATACAGCTTTGGGGCCTGAAATGCGTTCGACAGGAGAAGTGATGGGAATCGATAGAACTTTTGGTCGTGCGTTCGTTAAATCACAAACTGCAGCAGGAACTGTTCTACCAACTTCTGGAACTGTGTTCTTATCGTTCAATGATGGTGACAAGCCAGCCGGAATTGTCGTCGCCAAACGATTGCGAGATCTGGGTCTTGGAATCGCAGCAACAACAGGCACTGCGAACTACTTGGCTAAATTTGGTGTACCAGTTGATCGAATTGTTGGCAAGTTGTCAGAGATTGAAGGGTCCTCTCTTGAGAACGCGGCCGCATTAGTGGCAAGTGGCGAGATTAGCTTCGTGGTGAATACCCCTCATGGGCGAGGGTCGCGCCAAGATGGCGAAGCGATTCGCAAAGCAGCAAATGCAAATGGCGTATCGTCAGTTACAACTGTTGAAGCAGCGTTAGCAGCAGTTAATGGTTTATGGGAGCAACGCTCAAGCGAGGTCGAAGTGAGATCACTGCAGGAATATCACGGCAGAGCATGACAATGCAGCGCGGTGCGCGTTATCTCGATGCCATGGGCGGTGTGAATGTGGGGGGAGTCCTTCTCTCTAATCCATTCATGACTGCGTCAGGTACTAGCGGACATGATGTCGAGCTTTCTGGGTACATGCCGCTACGTCGTCTCGGTGCAGTGGTTGTAAAGAGTTTGTTCCATGAGCCATGGCCTGGTAACCCGTCTCCGCGTGTGAATGTTGCTGCAAGCGGCATGATGAACGCTGTTGGCCTACAGGGTCCTGGTGTTGTGTCGTGGATCAATGAGTCTTTGCCAAAGCTCGAATCAGAAGGCGCCGTAGTTATAGCAAGCATCTGGGGCCGCACCGTTCAAGAGTACGTGTTAGCAGCGGAACAATTAGTGGCTGCCGGAAATCGGATTAGTGCAATTGAAGTGAACTTGTCATGTCCCAATCTTGAGGGCCGCAGCGGAATCATTGCCCACGACGTGTCGCTCGCTGGTCAAATTATTTCAGCGGTGTGTGCTCGATCACAGGTTCCTGTGTGGGCCAAATTGAGCGCCAATACGGACCGCATTGTTGAAGTTGCTACAACAGTGTCTGATGCTGGAGCTTCTGCTGTCACCGTGATGAACACAATGCTCGGCATGCAGATTGATGTACGCACGTCACGTCGAAGCCTTGGTAATGGTGGTGGCGGTTTATCTGGTCCAGCTATTCGTCCCATTGCTGTACGAGCTGTTCATGATATTCGTGTGGCACTGCCAGGCATTGCCATTGTCGGAGTTGGCGGAATCGCCTCAGGTGATGATGCGATCGAAATGATGATGGCTGGGGCCAACGCAGTGCAGGTTGGAACAGCTTCCTTTGCTCGACCAGACGCAACGTGGCGAATTGCTTGTTCGGCTGCCTCTCGTGCGCATGCGCTCGGCGCGTCCTCCTGGTCGACCATTGTCGATGCTGTACACCAAGTCTGATTCTTCATAAGGGAGCCACAAACGGATTCGCGGAACTATCATTGGGTTATGGAAAGCACGAACACGGATATGGAAGTAGTTGCGCAGTTGCGTACAGCTCGTGTCGCTGCAGTGCTGGAATCGTCGAAAGGCAATCTGGCGTCTGTTCTGGAAGCGTCGCATACCTCCTTCGAAGCGCAGGTGTATGTTGTGAAACTCCTTGATGTGTCGCCACGTCTTGGCAAAGTGGCCGGTCGTCGGCTGATGGCTGAACTTGGTATCGGTGCACTAGCGCGTGTCCGTGATCTAACGGAACAGCAGCGTCGTGCACTTATTGATGTGGTGGAGAATCCGCGATGACGGAGCCGATCATCGTCATCGTCTCTGGCCCAGGCGGAGCCGGAAAAGGAACCATTGTTGAAGCATTGATTCAGCGTGATTCAACATTGTGGCTGAGTCGGTCGTGGACCACTCGAGTTCAGCGTGAAGGTGAATCAGATGATGCGTATGTTTTTGTGCTGAGATCTGAATTTGAACAGCACATCGCTAATAACGGCTTTCTTGAATGGACAGAGTTTCTGGGAAATCTGTATGGCTCGCCACGGCCATCTGTTGATTCAGGTCTAGACATCGTTCTTGAAATTGAATTGCATGGGGCGCAGCAGGTCAAGCAAAGCCACCCCGAAGCAATTCTCGTTTTTGTTCGTCCACCATCTCGTGAAGAACAGCAACGTCGACTTCAAGGCCGTGGTGACCCGGAACATCATGTCGTCGAGCGCCTACGTAAAGCTGAAGATGAAGAGCGTGAGGGGGCCGTGCTGGCTGATGTTGTGGTCATAAATGATGATTTTGAGCGCGCAGTTGCAGAGATACAGGGGATTATCGGTGCGGCTCGGGCCGAACGCCGATAACCTTTAGGCGACTTCGGAGGTCCACCATGTCCCGTCAGAACGACTCGATGATTCATCCAAACATTGAAGGTTTGCTTGATCGCGTTGACTCTAAATTCAGCCTTGTCACGCTTGCTTCATATCGTGCGCGCCAGATCAACTCGTACTTCAACCAATTGGGTGAAGGTCTTGGTCACATGGTCCCACCACAGGTGTCGTCTGTTGCTCGTAAGCCTCTCTCTATTGCATTCGAAGAAATCGCTGCTGACAAGATTGTCAAAGTAGAGCGTCTGCCGTATGACGAGATGGAAGCTGAAGCAGCTGCCGCCTTTGGTGAAGTCGAAGGCGACGTTGTTGCCGACGCTGCTGAATCAGAAGCTGAATAGTTTTTCGGGATCATCCCGCTCTACACCCCCCGAAAGTCGTGATGAATTCTCTACACGGTCGATCCATTGTCCTTGGAATCTCTGGTGGCATTGCTGCGTATAAAGCAGTTGAATTGTGTCGACAGTTAGTTGATGCCGGTGCTCACGTTGCGCCCATCATGACTGAAGATGCTCATCGGTTTATTGGCCCGGTCACTGTGTCGGCACTTGCTTCTGAACCAGTGCACACAAGTTTGTGGGACGATGCGTCACCTATTCCGCACACACGGTTAGGTCAAAATGCCGATGTCATTGTTGTAGCTCCCGCTACCGCACGGGTAATTGCTGCATATGCAATGGGCTTATCGCACGATCTTCTTAGTGCAACTCTGATTGCTACACGGGCACCGGTTGTGTTGTGCCCAGCAATGCATACTGAAATGTGGGAACACCCTGCAGTCGAAGACAACATTGCTTTGTTGCGTTCTCGTGGAGTCATCATTGTTGAACCACAATCTGGTCGACTAGCTGGTGGCGATATTGGTACTGGTCGTTTGGCAGATACAGCAACGATTGTCGAGGCTGTAACGACCGCTCTGAATGGTTCTTCAAAGGACCTAGTAGGAACTTCGGTGTTGGTGACCGCTGGTGGAACTCGTGAACCGATTGATGCTGTGCGGGTGATTGCCAATCGGTCAAGCGGGAAGCAAGGCTATGCAATTGCAGAACAAGCCCACAAGCGTGGTGCAACTGTCACCATCGTGAGCACCGTTGATCGTGAAACTCTTGCAGGGATAACTGTCGTGCCAGTTGAGACCGCTCAACAAATGTTGGATGCCGTTTCTTGTCATGCGCCATCTAGCGATGTTGTCGTCATGACAGCTGCAGTCGCTGATTTCCGTCCCGTCCAGGCTGTTGCGGGAAAAATCAAGAAGGACGAAGGTGTTCCTCAGATCATTCTTGAACCGACAGTGGACATTCTCGGTTTCCTCGGAGTTAATAAACCGGCTGGACAGACTCTTGTGGGCTTTGCCGCTGAGACCAGCAACCTTGTGGATAACGCCCGGGGCAAGTTGAATCGCAAGAATTTGGACCTAATTGTGGCCAACGATGTGTCTGCTGATCAGGTCGGATTCGGCCATGACACGAATGAAGTCACCATTTTGCTTGCGTCAGGGGAGGCCCTTGAAGTGCCACTTGCTGACAAACACACCATCGCGACCGCTGTATTAGATAGCGTGTCACGGGTGCGGATGGCTCATCGTCCGCAATGATGAAGGAGTCCCCTTGAGAAATTTCACTTTTACGTCTGAGAGCGTGACCGAGGGTCACCCGGACAAGATGGCAGACCAGGTTTCTGACTCAGTTCTT
>CAMDBY010000113.1 GCA_945889575.1 Bifidobacterium breve | reverse complement strand
GGTGCAATGACCATTGAACGCAAACGCGGGCGCTTTCGAAAAATTCCAAATGATGCCTATGCCGTAACAGCAAAGGAGATGGCAGACGGGAACATCATTCAGGCCGCAAACATTGACGCTGAATTTGTAACCGGCTATTCAGCTATGCCACCCGATGACTTAGAGACCGTGCTGGGCATGAAAGTAAACGAAGGTTCTGAAGTGTTCGGATGGTCAACTGAAAGAACCGCACCGGCATTGTTCACGGTGGAACCAACCACTGGTAAGACATGGATTGAACTAATGGGCGTCACAGCTGTCATGGTGCAACGTGGTCAGCAACAGCAATGGTTTGACGCCACAGTGCACACTGGCTGGACCGTGTCGTATGAACAACCAGCGTGGGTGCTCTACACAAATACTGCCGCGTCTTCACGCAATATTGTCTCCTATCGCGAGGCCGGAGTGGTTGTCACTGAAACCTCGGGCCGCGCATCGGTCACATCATCTACTGGTGGAAAAGTGTTGCTGTCTCGTCCTATTACTCCTGGCATGAACATCACTGTGGGTGGAAAAGCAGTTGCTTTTACTGGGTTATCAGGCGCAATGCCGATGATCACTGTTCCCTCTGGAGTCACAGGAGACATCGCAGTGAGTTTCAGCTTGCCGCACGGAATCTTCATTCTTGCGACAGTCATCGCAGGTCTGTTGATGCTGATTGCATTGTGTGTGCTGGCAGTACGCCAACGTAAACCACTGACTTAAGTCAGGGCTAAACGCTCAAATTGCTCAGATGGAGCATCCACCTGATGCAATGCAACACGCAATAATTCTTCAGCATCTTTCGCGATGCTGTCGTCAATACGGTTAACCGTTTCATCTGGGTCTTCGCCACGGTGAAACATCATTGTTTCGTATTGCTTTGCATAGCCCCAGAACGGCAACAAGTCGCCTTCACGGAATGGCTGACGAATAACGGGGACTGTGCTGCCTGGCATGTAATCAAGAACAGCGCGCGAATCAGGCATTGGCATCTTGAAATCAGGCATTGAACCAATGGGCATTGTGCTCCATCTGTTTGACCACATTGTTTGTGGCATGTTGATGCCTTGTGGTCCGCGTGTGTAGCGCCATTCGTTTGTTACTAATTGCACTTCGCGGCCCCACACGCCAGTGAGCAACCAATCACGTACCTGTGTTGAAGTGCCATTCAGCAATGGAACAAGCGACGAGCCATGTGCTGTGTGTTTGATTGGCGCATCAAAAATGTCTGCAAGCGTTGCGTGGATATCTGTTGACGTGGTGAGTGCATCATTCGTAGCCGGAGCAACTCCGGGCCATGCAATGAACATAGGTATATGGCCGAGTGGTTTGTACACCGGGATACCGGGCTTTCCCCATACATCACGGTCGTAAACATCTTTGTCACCCAGGTAATGACCATGGTCGGTGCACAACACCACCACAGTGTCTTCCCATGCATTTGTTGCATCAAGCGAATCAAGTACTTTGCCCAACCAGTGATCAATCATTGACAATTTGCCGCCATATTGCGCACGTATTTGTACGGCGTCACGTTCAGTGAGAACACCTTCTTTAATGGCATCAACTGCATACGGAGGCCACACCATGTGTTCTCCCTCCCATGTGTCGTCATAGCGATCAGCCCAACGAGCAGGAGTATCAAATGGTTCATGTGGGTCGAACTCGTCAACGAACAAAAAGAATCGCTCGCCTTGTGCACGATGCACTGGCGCATCTTCTAACAACCACCGAGCGGTTGCTTGCATGGTGCGAGGACCTGGGAAATCTTCTTCACCTTTGAAGAAGCCGCGTGAGTTGTCGTAATGAGTATGTCCGCGACCAAACGATGGCGCACCCAACCATGAAGCATCGGCACGGGTTTTCCACGCATCACTTTCATGTCCGCGTTCATAGCTCCATGCTGTGAAGTCAGTGTGATAATTTTCGCCGCCCACTTCAAACAGATGCGGGTGGTCTGTAATGAGCTGAGTAACAACACCAGCGCGACGCAATGAAACCGTAATCGGTTCTTCCCACAACTCAATAGAACCCCATGGCTTCCACAAGAAATCCCATGCGCCGACCAAAATGTCATGTCGCGCAGGAATGCACGGAAGTGAACCGGTGTGATGGTTTGTGAAGCGAACGGAACGCGCCGCCAACCGATCAAGATTTGGCGTATCGAAGTTGCCACCGCCATACGCGCCAAGTTCATGGCGATTCAAACTGTCGAGAAGTAGAACAACAACGTTCTTTGGTGAAGCGATCATGAAGCGACTCCAGCGAACACTGTGTTTAGCCATTCCATCGTGGTGGAAAACATCACATCATGACTTTTTGCTAACAAATGATCATCTCCGTGCATCACATGTAAGTCTCCCGTACCAGCGATCGCTCGTACAACTTCACTTGCCTCGAGAGGCAATATGGAGTCGCTGTCGCCGTGAAACATCAATAACGGCGTGGAATGCAGCCCGCCGGCAATTTCACAACCAGCCGACTGTGTTGCAAATGTGACAACACCGCACACCATTTCAGACAATCCGACTGCCACGCGAATGGCAACTGCTCCGCCAAAACTGTGCCCCATAATGACCACTGCATCAGCACCGCTACCCACAAGTAACTGCACAGCGGCTGCGGTATCAACACAACATGAATCCATGTCGTTCGGTTTGCGATAACTGAGACGTATAGAAGGAACACCTACTGCGACAAGTGCTTCGCCTAATGCATGAAACAAACTGTCGCCAGGCCCCAGGGTTCCGCCCATAGCGCCGCCCACCATGACAACGCCCACCTTCTGCGCAACGTCATCTGGCTCGTGCCATAACAGTGACAAAAGACCTCGCCGCGTATACATCTCGACCTGACGCAGGTTTGGCCCAAGAATGGCTTGCTGGCTCGCCATAATTCCCAGAGCGTCAAGTGGAGTCTCTGGTCTGTCCTGACCGTTTTCATTGTCTGCCATGTGGGTACCCTAGTAAGTACATGACGAACACAAAGACACAGGCAGATCCCACCAATGATCTCGATCTCGAGGTCGCTGGGCGTATCGGAAGAGCATGGCGCGAAATTCGCCGTGGGGCAACCGCGAGCCAGGCTCGCGACGCCATCTTTGGCATCGGCGGAAGTGCAATCGAGCCAGGCCAAATGGACGCACTGGAACTTCTCGTCACTGTGGAATCGTGTCGCATGGGCGACCTAGCTGAGTACCTTCGCATCGACCCCAGCACTGCAACGCGAGCAGTGCAACGCCTTATTAAAGACAACTTGGCAGAGCGCGTACAGCATTCCGGTGATGGACGAGTTGTGGCCATTTCAGTAACAGAACGTGGCCGTCGCATTCACGGTGAAGTCAATGATCGTCGTCGCGCAATCTTGTTGGCAGTCATGAATGATTTTGAACCAGAAGAGCGTTTCGTTTTAGCTGATTTGATGGAGCGATTCACTCTCTCAGTTGATGCAGCCATCAAGGCAAAAAAGCACCGCCATCACTAGTAACGCATTGCATACAGAATGAGCGCAAAGGAACAGTTCACTTCTGATGCCATGCAATATGCGCCGCAATTGTTTTCTACTGCATTGCGAATGACGCGCAGCCGTTCTGACGCTGAAGATTTAGTGCAAGAGACGTACATCAAAGGGTGGCGTTCATTTCACACATTCCAAGAGGGAACAAACTTGCGCGCGTGGTTGTTTCGTATTATGACGAACACGTACATCAACAAGTACAACGCGCAGAAACGTAAAGGCACTGAAGTCGAACTTGATGATGTCGAGGAACTTTTTTTGTACAAGCGTTTGGGCTCAATTGACCAATCGCAGCTCAGTAGTTCGGCCGAAGACCAAATGCTCGACCTATTCACAGATGACGAAGTGAAGAATGCCCTCGAATCGCTGCCTGAGGATTTTCGTATCCCGGTACTTTTGTCTGATGTCGATGGCTTTTCCTATAAAGAAATCGCTGAAATGCTAGAAATCCCAATTGGCACCGTGATGTCTCGCCTGCATCGGGGAAGAAAAGCGATGCAAAAGATGTTGTACGAGTACGCACGTGACAGAGGGCTCATTGTCGAGCCCGTGACAATTGAAGGAACCGGCGAATAATCGCCAGAGCGAGCAAAGCCATCGATATGCCAAATTGCCAAGAAACACTGAAAGAACTGGAATTGTTCCTTGATTCAGAGTTACCCAACGCCCAAATTGAAGAAATTATGGCCCACCTCACGGGATGCACTGATTGTCAAGGCGCCTTTGAATTCCATGCCGAATTACGCACCATTGTGCGGGTGAAGGCCAAGCGCGATCATCTGCCAGAAGGCTTCACAGACCGCCTCCTGGCCTGCTTTGAGCCGCAACCAGAATCGGAATGACCACCGAGTAATAGGTCTCATTGGCCTGCCATTGGCTACGATGGTGACATGTTCGCAGCGTATGTATGGCATTGGTGGATCGGTGTAATCCTTCTTCTCGCAAGTGTCGGGTCAGTCGTGGCTGTATTTGTCGGCTATGCAGCCAAGGTAAGCGCCAGCCGCTACCCCAACCGCCGTCAACGCCAAGCCCTCAAGCAGAAGTAACCACTTTTCTTGATCGACGAACTACTTCGTCGCTGCACTTTTCCCCCTGCTGGAACAGCGGTTTCATGCGCTGTTTCGGGCGGTCCCGACTCAATGGCTCTCATGCTGTTAGCTCATGCGCATGGGCTCATTGTCACTGCTATTCACGTTGACCATGGTCTGCGGGCTGAATCAGCCAGTGATATCAATGTCATTGGCCCCGTTGCAGAATCTCTCGGCATTTCAGTCATTGTGCATTTGGTGCAGGTGGAACATGGGCCGAACCTAGAAGCTCGTGCTCGTGCCGCACGGTACGGCGTCATGCCAGACGACGTGATGACTGGCCACACCGCCGATGATCAAGCAGAGACAGTGCTCATTAACTTGTTGCGAGGCGCAGGCGCACAGGGCCTTGGCGCTATGCGACCTGGAGTGTCGCGGCCTCTCTTGGCATTACGCCGCAGCGATACTCACGCGATGTGTGCTGACGCAGGAATTGCCTGCGTTACCGATTCCACGAATACTGACCCGAAATTTCAGCGCAATCGCGTTCGTAATGAACTTCTTCCCATGATGACAGAGATCTCACTGCGAGACCCAGTACCGCTTCTTGTTCGCAGTGCCGATGTCTTGCGCGACGACAACGACCTGCTCGAAGAATTGTCCCGAAACATTGACCCCACCGATGCCATGGCCTTGGCAGCTGCTCCAGCCCCTCTTGCCCACCGTGCTCTTCGCCGCTGGCTGTCAGACCCCTACCCGCCCGACCTAGCGACCCTTGAGCGAATCATGGCCGTAGCCCGTGGTGAGACCTTGGCCTGCGATATTGGGGAAAATCGTGAAATTCGTCGCAGTAAACAGAGGCTCATACGCCAGATGCTGGGGTAACTTGATGTGCGGCGTTTTTGCGCCGCCGGACTGAGCCAACACTTCAAGGAGACCTGAATGCCCCCGAAACTTCGCGGAAAATGGGCCCTTGGAATTACCCCTCGTAATTTCACCTGGGTCATCAAGGATTGCCTTGCCATTTGTGAGCGACCAGGGGGATACGGCGACAACCATCGCCGGGTTCGTCGTCAAGAAGAAATCATCTGGCTGCGCGAGAACCATTTCGACCTCGTCGTCTCCATCATTGCTGCGCCTCACAACCTGCACGCGTACGAAGAACTCAATATGCCCTATCACCATCGCCCACTCAGTGGTGCAGATGACACCGATGCCTTTTTGAAAGTGTTCTACAAAGAACTTCAAGGAATGCTTGGGCGTAACCAG
>CAMDBY010000112.1 GCA_945889575.1 Bifidobacterium breve | reverse complement strand
ATGACGCCCTTCTGCGCGAACGCGCTGAAAGGTGGATCGGCTCTGGATGCGGCCGATCAAGCGCTGAGGCGGTGACGGCCCTTGGCCCGACGGTTCTTCAAGATTGCGCGGCCGGCACGTGTGCTCATGCGCGAACGAAAGCCATGCTTGCGAAGTTTGCGTCGGTTGTTGGGCTGAAAGGTGCGCTTCATGGCGCCTCCTATTGGGACAAGCTTCGGCAAAGAAGCGCGGATTATGAGAACGAACCTGTGCCAGCGGCACGAGACGAACGTCTTTCACAGGCTAACGGGCGCAGGACCCGTCCCACCGCGACCGACAAAATTTCGCTTATCCACAAGTCCTGCTACGGTCATCTACCCAGGGGAATTCCCCTAAGCGGTCATCCACAGCCTGTGGATTGTGCTGTGGATGAGATAAAAGGAGCCACAAATGAGCAATCACGAAGCAGTGTGGAATGCAACAGCACAACTTCTTAAGGCACAAGTTTCTGAAGGTGTGTGGTACTCCACATTCAACGATGTTGTGGCTCTCGCAAGCACGGACGAGTCGCTTCGTCTTCAAGTTCCTAACGCGCATGTGCGCGACAGAATCGTTACTCGCTACCGCCCGCTTGTTGTTGACGCTCTCGACGAGATCGGTGAAAGCGACCGTGAGCTCATTATCGAGATCAGTGATTTGCAGCCTGCTTCTGAGACTGACATTGCAGTCATCGAATCACCTACGACCGCAGCCGTTGCTACAAACCCCAATAACGGCAGGGGTTTAGCAGTAGGTCTTAACCCTCGTTACACCTTCGACAACTTCGTGAAAGGTGCGTCTAACCAGTTCGCACTTGCTGCTGCACTGCGCGTTGCTGAAACCCCAGCACGTTCATACAACCCTCTTTTCATCTACGGACAAGCAGGACTTGGAAAGACTCACCTCTTGCAAGCAATTGGTTGGTATGTACACGCTCATTACGCGCACTACGAAGTTCGTTACGTCTCAACAGAAACTTTCTTGAACGAATATGTCGACGCGATTCGTACAAACACCACCGCAGCCTTCAAAAGGCGCTACCGCGACGTCGATGTTTTGCTCATTGACGACATCCAATTTATGGAGGGCAAAGAAGGACTCCAGGAGGAGTTTTTCCACACCTTCAACTCGCTCCACGGAGCCAACAAACAGATCGTTATCTCGTCCGACCGGATGCCAGACAACATCCCAACCCTCGAAGATCGCCTTCGCAGCCGATTCCGCTGGGGGCTCATCACCGATATTCAGCCTCCAGACATCGAAACTCGCCTCGCAATCCTGCGAAATAAGGCTGAGCGAGACAACACCCCACTGCCAGCAGACGTCCTTGAGTTCATTGCCACCAATATCACCTCGAACATTCGTGAACTAGAAGGTGCACTTATCCGCGTCACCGCCTATGCCAACCTCACCCGCGAGCCAGCCTCTGTAGAGATGGCACAGCATCAGTTGGCAGACCTTCTCACCGCCTCGGCACCAAAGAATCGCACCGACGAAGAGATGTTGGCTGAGATCGCCGAATTCATGGGGTTCTCTGTCGAGGCCCTCAAGGGCAAATCCCGCCAGCGCCCACTCGTGTCTGCCCGCCAAATCGCCATGTACGTATTCCGTGACATGACCGAGCTCAGCTACCCGGCGATTGCCCGCCTCTTTGGTGGCCGCGATCACACCACTGTCATCCACGCCGTTGACAAAACTCAGCGGTTGATGCGCGAAGACAAGCACACGTTTGACCTCGTCACCACCATCACCGCCCGGATCAAGAACTCATAAAGCCATGACACACCATGCTGTGAATCTCGTGGGGATGAACCTGTGTGCCTCTTGGGGACGAATGGGTATAAGTACCACGTCGTCCACACCTTTAATAATTACAAGCACGCAACCTGTGTTAACCAGTCCTTCGCCGTGCACATGGTCTTTTCAGCACCCATATGGTTCAGATGCTCACCGTCCACAATCCACAGCACTTATTATTATTAATAGATATATACATCACGTTTCGGCATCTGTAATCGCGCCGTTCTACACTGGCAAACTCCGAACGAAAGTCACAGTATGAAGTTCAGAAGCGAACAAGGAATTCTTGCCGAGGCCTTAGGGGCTCTTGCTCGTATTGCATCCACTCGAAATGCCGGAACCCCGGCGTTGTCCGGAGTCAAGATGAGCCTTGAAGGTGACACACTCATCGCCTCAAGCACCGACACAGATATTTCTTTGCAATTTACTTTGCCAGTTGGCGGCGACACTGACGGCCAAGGCCTTGTCAGTGCGCGCATGTTGAACGACATCATTCGCGTAATGCCATCCGGGAAAATAACTGTCGAGTTTGCTGGTGATAACGCAACAATTTCAGCACAACGATCACAATTCACGATTCCCACACTGAACGCAATTGAGTTTCCTCGTACACAACCACCATCGGGTGAACCTGTCACCATCGCTTCGAAAGAATTGAAAGATGCACTTGCACAAGTAGTTCTTGCTGCAAGCAAAGACGCCCAAAAGCACAACCTCTCAGCAGTGTTGCTCGCCTCAACTGAGAAGGGCATTCGGCTTGTTGCAACAGACGGTTATCGCTTGGCGTTGCGCGACATTGTTGGTACAAGTGCCGCGTCACCTGATTCATTTTTGATCCCGGCCCCAGCACTTGTTGAACTCTTGCGTTTGCTTGACATGTCAGATGAAATCACTATTCGTTTTAATGATCTTGATGCAACGTTTCAGTCGCCAACAATGACTTTGTCAACGCGTTTGATCAACGCCGAATATCCGCCGTATCAAACAATCATTCCGAAGAACAACACCAACAATGCAACAGTGAATCGTGAAGAGCTTCTTGACGCACTGCGCCGCACTCGTGTACTCGCTTCTGAAATGGCGCCGGTTCGTGTGCGCATGTCTTCAGAAGGAATTCGTCTCACTGTTCAACTCACCGATGGCAGCACAAGCGTTGAAGATCTTGATGCACAATTCACCGGTGAAGACATCACGGTTGCATTCAACTCGGAATATTTGGCGAACGGTGTTGAAGCATGCGCAAGCGAAGAGATCAACATTGCAACAAGCGTCCCAAATAAGCCAGCAATTGTTAGTCCAGTTGGCGACGACACATACATTTACCTACTGATGCCCCAACGTCTCTGACGTGACGCGGCTGCAGGTTCACGAGCGCAAAGCGGGCCACTAAATGGTTATCCGCCGCATTGAACTCACGGATTTTCGTATCTACAAACACGCGGTGATTGATTTGCACCCGAGTGTCACCGCAGTGATGGGCTTGAATGCACAAGGGAAAACAAGTCTTGCAGAAGCAATGAGTTACTTGTCGACACTGCAAAGTTTTCGTGGTGTCACCAATGACGCATTAGTACGCGAAGGTGTGGATACTGCGTACATACGTGCATTAGTGGTGCACGACGACGGCCGAGAAATTTTGGTGGAAGCAGAAATCAATCGTGCTGGCCGCAACAAAGTGTTGGTAAACAAACAACGCCTTGCGCGCGTGCGCGACCTGCTTGGTGTTGTGCGATGCACCGTGTTCGCACCAACCGATTTGCAATTGGTGTACGAAGGACCATCCGTACGTCGCGACATGTTGGATGACGCACTGGTTGCATTAGCGCCACGAAATGACGCTCTACGATTAGAAGTTGATCGCATCATTCGCCAACGCAACGTGTTGTTGAAACAATCAAACGGTCGCATGACAGACGACATTGAGATGACTCTCGATGTGTGGGATGCGCAGTTCGCTGAAAAAGGAACACAGCTCGGCGAAGCACGCGCAAAACTCGTCGCCCGCCTAACACCATTTGTCAGCGAGGCGTACGAATCACTTGCCCGCGAACCAACGCCAGTTGACGTGGTGTACGAACCCGAATGGCGACGTATGGGATTAGCTGCCGGCCTCGCAGCTGCCCGCACTGACGACATACGGCGCGGCATGAGCACAGTTGGCCCCCACCGCGACGACGTGGTGCTTCACATCAAAGGCATGCCAGCGAAGTCTCACGCGTCGCAGGGGGAGTGCCGCACCCTCGCGCTCGCCCTGCGCCTCGGGATTCACCGGCTGGTCACAGAAGTGGTCGGAACGGCCCCTCTGTTGGTGCTCGACGACGTGTTATCCGAATTAGACCCCGGCCGCTGCGAAGCCCTGTTGCAGCATCTGCCTCTCGGCCAGGTATTGATAACCACGGCAGCCCCTTTGCCACCTGCGGCACACCCCGACACCATCATTCGTATTGCAAACGGCACCATCGTGCCATCGGAGCAAATATGAGTTTTGACGAAGAGAACATTCCGCCTGGCAAACCCCCCCGCGTACTCAATGAGGTGATGGGCAAATTGTTGCGCCGCATGCACGTATCAGATGAGTCGAGCGCTATCGGACTTTTCTCCGGATGGAGGCAAATTGTCGGAGACACAATTGCTGATCATGCCGTTCCCAAGAGACTCGAAAAACGCATTCTGGTGGTTGAAGTTGACGACCCTGCATGGGCCACACAATTAAAGTTCCTCGAATCGCAACTCATCGCCACATTACGAGACAACGTGGGCGATGAAGTTGAATCTCTTGAGATTCGAGTGCGTCGTTCCCGCTAACAGCACCCCCTAATTGGTAGGATATTTGAGCCATGGTTGCACCAAAAAAAGCCTCGTCTAACAACCCCTCAGCCGATTACGGCGCTAAAGATATTCAGGTTCTGGAAGGGTTAGACCCCGTACGCAAACGCCCCGGTATGTACATCGGGTCAACGGGTCTTGCCGGTCTTCACCACCTGATTTGGGAAGTCGTCGACAACTCAATCGACGAGGCCATGGCCGGGTTCTGCGATCGCGTCGGCATCACAATTTTGGCTGACGGCGGATGCAAAGTTGATGACAACGGCCGCGGAATTCCTGTTGATCCGTATCCTTCTGGACCGCATAAAGGAAAGAGCGCAGCTGAAGTTGTTCTCACCGTGTTGCATGCTGGTGGAAAGTTCGGCGGCGAGGGTTACAAGGTCTCTGGCGGACTCCACGGTGTGGGTGTCAGCGTTGTGAACGCCTTATCTAGCAGTGTTTTGCTGGAAATCGACCGTGGCGGCGACCGCTACACCATGCAGTTTGTTGACGGCGGAAAACTCAAGGGCAAATTAGAAAAAACCGGTTCTACTCCGGCACGCGGTCGCAAGACCGGCACCTCCGTAACGTTTTATCCAGACCCAACAATTTTCGCATCTGAAGGCACTGAGTTTGTTGCGCGAACCGTCATGGAGCGGTTACAGACCATGGCCTTTCTTAATAAGAACCTTGAGGTGGTGTTTACTGACGAACGAGTAACTCGCGAACAAACAGTCACGTTCCAGTACAAGGGCGGCGTTGTTGACTTCGTGAAGCACCTCAACCATTCGAAAGAGTCGTTGTTTGCAAAAGTTGCAGCGTTCGAAGATGAAGATGAAGACGAAGGCATGCAACTTGATATCGCCATGCAGTGGAACAACGGATATTACGAAGGCATCCACGGATACGCCAACGGTATTTCCACCACTGAAGGCGGAATGCACGTCGAAGGTTTCAAAACTGCTCTTACATCTGTCATCAACAAGTACGCCCGCGACAAAGGCTTGCTGAAAGAAAAAGATGACAACCTATTGGGCGAAGACATTCGTGAAGGCATCACTGCAATCATCGCGGTGAAGTTGCGCGAACCACAGTTCGAAGGCCAGACCAAAGCCAAGCTGGGTAACGTGCCGATGCGCTCGTTCGTGCAGAAGTCCACCAACAAATACTTGGCAGAGTGGTTGGAAGAAAACCCCGCTGAAGCAAACCGTGTT
>CAMDBY010000111.1 GCA_945889575.1 Bifidobacterium breve | reverse complement strand
TCTGTTGCACTGATCGGATGGCGGGGCCAAAAACTACATTCACCTGGCACCATTGATTCACCACTCTCACGTGAAGGTGCATTTCTCGCAAACAACGTGGTCTTCAGTGTTTTTGCATTTGTGGTACTGCTCGGAACAGTGTTTCCACTAATTATCGAGGCATTTCAGAATCGCCAGTTAGTCGTTGGTGAACCATTCTTCGACAAGTTGGCTGTACCAGCCGGGTTGACACTGTTGTTCCTGATGTGTGTCGCCCCAGTGTTGCCGTGGCGCAAGGCGTCTGGTGAATTGTTGGCGGATCGATTGTTCTGGCCAGCATGGGGTGGAATTGGCGCACTCGCGCTCAGTGTTGGCCTAGGCGCAACCGGATTTGCACCGCTATTGACGTTTACGTTGGGCGGATTTGCTGGTGGTGCTGCATTGCGACAATTGGTTCTTGCAACACGACGCCAAGGTTTGCGCGGGTTTGTAGGTCGCGCGAATGGCGGCATGGTGGTGCACATCGGGGTCATCTTGATTGCAGTTGCTCTTGCGGCATCTAATAGTTACACCCACAGCCAAGAGTTGTTGTTGAAGCAAGGTGTCGTTGCAACTTTCGATGGTCATACGTTTGAGCTGATGGGTTTCAAAGAAGAGTCTGATTCTCGCAGCACTGTGATTGCAGCGGTGGTGCGCGTAGATGGTGGAAAGAGCTATACACCAGCGATTACGAAGTACAAATCAATGGGCACCAATATCGGAACACCGTCTGTGAAGTCGTCATTTATCAAAGATATTTACCTCACCATCGAGCCGCCTGTGAAGGTGTCAAGCAAGACAGCGAAAATTAAAGTGTTCATTAAACCAATGGTGATGTGGCTGTGGATTGGTGGAGGCCTGATGGGTGTCGGCACTGTGTTATCTGCGTTCCCAGGCCGTCGTCGCAAGCCAACTGATGCAACATCGGCTCTAGTTCCTAGTGAGACCTCTGCGTGAATCGTGGCAAGAACGTTCCGTACATCGCTGGTGCTGCTGGCGTTGTTCTGCTGGCTTTTCTTGTTGTACTCGCAATGGCAAAGCCAGGGGGGTCTGAATCAGCCTCGTCACCGTTATTGGGAAAGCCAGCCCCAATTGTGAAATCAACCACAATTGGTGGTGGAACATTTGATCTAGCGCGTCGCAAAGGAAGTTGGGTGGTGTTGAACTTCTTTAACTCCACATGTGTTCCGTGTCGGCAAGAGCATCCGTTGTTGCTTGATTTTGCACAGGAACAAGAATCATCAGACAACGCCGTCGAGTTATACACCATTGTCAACGATGATTCCGATGGCCCAGTGCAGGCGTTCTTTGACACCAATGGGGGGGACTGGCCTGCCGTTCGTGACGACGACGGTGCTATTTCTGTTGCATTTGGTGTGGCAAAAGTTCCTGAGTCATGGGTTATTGACCCGAATGGATTTGTCCGCTTGCGCATCATGGGTGCGTTGGCGAAAGGTTTTCTCACTTCTCGTCTCGATGAGTTAAAAACTCAGTTCGCAGGTGGGCAATGAAATATCTGAAGACGTGGCCCGTATGGATGCTGATGGGCTTGATTGTCGTTGCTTTACTCACGGTGGGAACTACTCGAGACACTGGTCCTCTCACGCAGTCGGATCGGATCGATTCGATCACAAAACATATTGCCTGCCCAACGTGTGACGGCGAAAGTGTGTTTGTATCGCGAGCGTCAGCAGCTGAAGCTATTCGCAATCAGGTTGCGCGTGATGTCAGTGCTGGCACGATGACAGATGACGAGATCATCGGATCAATTGCAAACACGTTCAATGGAAAAGTGCTCTTGGTTCCGCGGGCAACAGGTGTTGACTCGCTTGTATGGATTTTGCCGATTGCAGTTCTCGTTTGTGCCGTTGCTGGCTTATGGGCGGCATTTCGCCGTTGGCGTCGTGACAACAGTGGTGAAGCATCATCCGATGATGTGGCACTTGTAGAGAAGTTGCTCGCAGAAGATCCGACTGACGAGGACAATGTCTGATGTCTGACGAGCTTCGTCATGAGCAACAGTTCTTGTTGCGATCATTGCGTGACCTCGATAATGAGCGTGCAGCAGGCGACATTGATGATGCTGATTATGCGGCGTTGCGCGATGGGTACATTGCCCGCACGGCCGCCATTACTCGCGAACTAGGGGGTGCTGAAGTTGCAACGTCAGCGGTCAGCCGCGGTTGGGTGCGTCGAATGCTTGTAGTTGTCTGTGTAGTTGCAGCGGGGGCTGGGGCCGGCGTATGGGTGGCTCGTCAGTCGGGCCAGCGTCTGCCAGGCCAAAGTTCTTCGGGAGCTATTGAGCAGAGTGCATCACAAATTCTGGCTACCGCGCGGCAATTGAATTTCTCTGACCCAGGAAAAGCCATTGAGTTGTACACACAAGTTCTGAAACTTGAACCAGATAACGCAGAAGCACTGACATATCGATCGTGGATTCTTGCATTGACAGCCCGAGCCGCAACCGGCAGTGTGAAACAGTTGGCCCTTGTTACTGCAGTGAATGATTTACTACGTGCGCAAAAAGTTGATAACGAATACCCCGATGCTCACTGTTTTCTTGGGATTGTGTATTTCCGTTTTCTCAACAGCGCATCTCTTGCAAAACCACAATTAGACACATGCAAGGCAATGAACCCTCCGAAAGAAGTGCAATCATTTGTTGACGCAATCGTTACGGAAGTCGATAGAGCTCTCGCTAAGTAGCGCTACTTCGGTGGCTCCCAGTATTCAGCGCGGATGTACACACCATTTTCGCGGTGCAACACAAACACTGAACCCTTCTTGAGGGCACGAGGAATATTGTCAACATCCATACCGCGGCGGATGAGGCCGTTCACGGCATCAGGTATGACATCGCCGTGGCTGCAGAGCACTGCATTGTCTGGCGCGTCATCAAGAACAGCGAGCGATTTCTCAAGAGGAGATTCTTCTTTAAGTCGAGAATCGATAACAATCTCAAGTCCGCAGACCTTGCCTAGTGGCTGCAGGGTTTGTTGACACCGAAGATGCGGGCTCGACCACAAAACACTGGGGTTGAGAGCCGACAGGCGAGCGGCGAGTGCATGGGCTTGCTCCCAGCCGTTGTCAGCAAGCGGACGGTCACGGTCGTCGCCAATCCATGCGGATCGGCTACCAGCTTTTGCGTGACGAACGAAATAAATGGGCACGAGGTCACGCTATTGGAGGCAGAATGAATGTATGGGTTTTTTTGATAGAAATCGAAATGAAGTTGTTGCACAGGGTTTTGACCCTGCACGCCTTCCACCGGGGCAATATCTCACGGATCGTTTTCCCGTGTTACACGTTGGTGATGTGCCTACATATGCGCCAGGTGAATGGAACCTCACTATTGGTGGGCTTGTTGACACGCCCTATGTTCTGACATTTGAGCAACTGACCGCATTGCAGTCGGTGACTCTTACAACGGACATTCATTGTGTAACCAAATGGTCAAAGTTCGACACAGTGTGGCGTGGTGTGCGTGTACGTGATTTGTTAGATGCTGCTGGCGTGCAAGCCGGAGCAACACACATCATGGGTCATGCCGAACATGGCTACACCGCAAACCTTCCGTTTGATGATGCAACACGCGATGAGTCATTAGTCGTGTGGGAGTTTGATAACGAAGCGATTGAACCAATTCACGGTGGCCCTGTTCGTTTGCTTGTTCCGAATTTGTATTTCTGGAAATCACCGAAGTGGTTGCGCGGTATTGAAGTAATGAACGCTGATAAGCCAGGTTTTTGGGAACGAAACGGGTATCACATGTATGGCGACCCGTTTTTAGAACAGCGCCACTGGGGCGACTAACTCGTTACTAAACGGTGGTGATGCAGAGCGTGTCGCCTGCAGGAATTGAGTCAATGGTCTCTGGGTCGGTGTCGCCGTAAATGGCGCCGAGCATTCCTTTCACCATTCCGCGTTCCACAGCACAAATGACTGGGTGCTCAATTGCAACATCGCCGAATGGGCAGTGACTTGTGACGATGCGCAACTTGTCGTGCTTGTCATCTGTGTGTGCTGCGAATCCGTGTGCAGTGAGAGCATCTGCAACTGCTTGAATTGCCGAGCGCAAAGAACGATGACCAACTGCTTCGTCGTGACCAGTAAGACCAGTTGCCATGGCCTTGCCGTAATCACGGCCCACTTGTTCGGCAATGGTGTGAGCCATATCTGGTGGCAATGCTGCGAGTGCTTTACCGAGAAGCGTGAGAACTAGATCGTCGGTGCGAACAGAGAATTCAAATTCGCTGTCTTTTGAGGCAACGCGATAATGCTTTGACGGCCGACCAACGCCTTGACCCTTTGCTCGTTCGATTGTGACTTCTAAATATCCGCCAGCTGCAAGTTTGTCGAGATGGTGGCGGGCCACGTTTGCATGCAATTCAAATTTGTCAGAAACCTGGGTGGCTGTGACTCCGTCGCCTTCTTCACGAGCAAACAGGTAGATGGCGCGCCTCGTAGGGTCGCCAAAAGCTGAGGTCATGGCAGACACCGTGGCAGTAAAAGCCTTCGGAGTCATGACGCGGGTGGTGGTCATGTCGGACACGCAGGTATTGTACCTATGGCCGTAGTGCAAAATCCCCCATCCATCGGAGTCCCCATGCCCACAGCAACAATTGACCAAGTCATCGAGGCCCTTCGCCCCGTCGAAGACCCCGAACTGCACCGTTCAATCGTTGACCTTGATATGGTGCACGACATTGCGGTGTCCAGCCAAGGCGTGTCTCTCACGATCACTTTGACCATTGCCGGATGCCCCATGCGCAACGAAATCACGAACCTCGTGACGAATGCGTTGGCCCCACTTGTCAATGGCGCAGGCGTCAGCATCAACTTTGGCGTCATGACCGATGAGCAACGACAGAAAGTACGCACCATGCTGAATGGCACGCCAGGTGCCACTGCCGGTAGTAGCCCTGCGCATGGACATGCAGAAGGTCGAGCAGTGCCGTTTGCAGCAAAAGATTCCTCCACTCGCGTGTTGTTGATTTCTTCAGGCAAGGGCGGCGTTGGAAAAAGCAGCGTCACAACAAACCTTGCAGTTGCACTTGCTGCTAGCGGTCACACAGTCGGAATTGTTGATGCAGATATTTACGGCTATTCCATTCCACGCATGCTTGGTGCAGAGCGCGACCCAGTTGTCATTGATGGCATGTTGTTGCCTCCAGAGAACTACGGAGTTCGTTGCATTTCTATTGGGTACTTTGTGCCTGAAGGCGAAGCAGTTATTTGGCGCGGACCAATGTTGCACAAAGCGCTTGAACAATTTCTTACTGATGTGTTCTGGGATGAACCTGATTACTTGTTGATCGACATGCCGCCAGGCACCGGTGACATTGCGTTGAGCCTTAGCCAGTATCTGCCACGCGGAGAAGTGTTTGTTGTGACAACGCCTCAAGAAGCTGCACAGAAAGTTGCACGCTTGTCGGCTGCAATGGCAAAGAAAGTCAATCTCACTGTTCGTGGAGTTATTGAGAACATGTCATGGTTCACCGGTGACGATGGCAAGCGCTACGAACTGTTTGGCTCTGGTGGCGGTGCTGAACTTGCTGCTGAACTTGAAGTGCCACTTTTGGTCCAAATTCCTCTTGTCACGCAATTGCGCGAAGGGGGAGACGACGGTCATCCCATCGCTGCCATTGCTCCAGAGTCAGAGGCCGGGGCTGCATTTCACGCATTAGCGGCCCAAATTGTGGCCATGAAGCCAAAGAAAATTTTCAGCGCAGGCTTGAAGATGGTCTGACCTGTACCGTGAAGGCGCCGGTCGCCCGCGATACGACAATTAGTAATCACCAAAAGTAGAAGCAGGACATCACA
>CAMDBY010000110.1 GCA_945889575.1 Bifidobacterium breve | reverse complement strand
GTTGTCTTATTAAGATTGTCAACTGTCGAGGCAAAGTTCTCAAGAACTGTCAATAATGATTCGCTTGTCCTGCGGGTGACATCGACTGCCTTGCCAGCTAGATCTATCGGATCGAGTGTTCCGAGAAGTGCAAGTAACTGTTCGAGAGGGTTCGTAGATGTGTTTGGCTCTGATTCGCTCACGAGCCCACCGTAGCGTTTTCCAGACTGATGGCGTACTGCTCAATCGGTGCGCAGGTACACACCAGATTTCGATCTCCATAGGCTGCGTCGATACGAGAAACTGAAGGGTAATAGCTGCGTGATCTGAGATGAGCGAGTGGGTACAGCGCAGAAGCTCTGCTGTACGAACGTTTCCAATCTCCCGCAATATCCTCAACCGTGTGAGGTGCATGGTGGAGAACGGACTCTTCAGCCGTGATTGCGCCGGATAGAACCATGTATATTTCGTGCCGGATACTGATCATTGCGTCACAGAATCGATCAACTACAGCAAGCGACTCGCTTTCAGTTGGTTCAACCATCAGGGTATTGGCTACTGGAAAACTCATTGTTGGGGCGTGAAGCCCGTAATCCATTAGTCGCTTAGCAATATCATCGATCAACAGTCCTGAGCCCTTAATCACTTCACCTACGTTAAGAATGCATTCGTGTGCGATGGTGCCGTTTGCACCCGTGTACAGAACTGGGTAGGACGAATTGAGTCGGCGCGCTACGTAATTGGCCGACAAAATTGCATCTGCTGTTGCTTGAAGCAAGCCATCTGCACTCATCATCGAGATGTACACCCACGGAATGGCGCAGATACTTGCAGAACCGAAATTCGCAGCGGACACAGGACCAATTCCTGATGATGGCGACAATGGGTCACTTGGAAGAAACGGTATGAGATGACTGCGAACAGCGACAGGTCCGACGCCTGGTCCGCCACCACCGTGAGGGATACAGAATGTCTTATGAAGGTTCAGGTGGCTGACGTCAGCGCCAAATTTTCCGGGCTGGGCTGTACCAACTAGTGCGTTGAGATTGGCTCCGTCGACATACACCTGGCCACCATGCTGATGGATGATGTCGCAAATATCAGATATTGCTTCTTCGAATACACCGTGCGTCGATGGGTAGGTCACCATAATTGCTGCGAGCTTGTCGCCGGCAAGATCAGCTTTGTTGGTTAAGTCGGCAATGTCAACATTCCCGTTGTCATCGCAATTAACGACAACCACCGACATGCCTGCCATCACGGCGCTTGCTGCATTCGTGCCATGGGCACTAGAGGGAATAAGACATATTGTGCGTTGAAGGTCGCCTCGAGAGCGGTGGTAGGCACGAATTGCCATCAGCCCAGCAAACTCACCTTGACTTCCAGCGTTTGGTTGAAGGCTTACTGCGTCGTACCCCGTGATCTCGACCAGCATGGCCTCTAGTTCAGCAAGCACTGTTCGGATACCGAGTGATTCATCAGCCGGCACATACGGATGAAGTGATGAAAACTCTGGCCACGTGACAGGTTCCATCTCGGTGGTTGAATTCAGTTTCATTGTGCAAGATCCCAAAGGAATCATCGTTCGATCAAGAGCAAGATCTTTGTCGGCTAGACCTCGTAGATATCGAAGCATTTCGTGTTCTGTGTGATAGCGGTGAAACACAGCTTGATTCATATATGAGTCTGTGCGGAACAGTGATTCGGCACTTGAGTCCTTGGCTGCCTGTACAACAGAGACATTTAGTGATTTCAATAAATCACAAACAATCTCTTCTGTAGTTGTCTCGTCGACGCTCAGTGAGAACGATGTATCTGAGATCAATCGCATATTGAAACCAGCGTCACGCGCACGTTGAACTACCGAGGCTGCATCGGCTACGTCGCAAGCCACCGTGTCGAAGAAATCGGAATGTCGAACCGCTAATCCTGCCTGTGTAAATGACGCTGCGATCGTCAGTGCGTGAGCATGAACTCGGTGCGCAATTCTTTTTAGGCCGTCTGGGCCGTGCCAAATCCCGTACATTCCTGCCATGTTCGCAAGTAGCACTTGAGCGGTACAGATATTGCTCGTGGCTTTTTCGCGACGAATGTGTTGTTCGCGGGTCTGCAGAGCCAATCGCAATGCTGGCCGTCCTTCTGTGTCGGTACTAACACCGACCAAACGTCCTGGTAGTGCGCGCGCATGTTCGTCTCGCGTGGCCATGAATGCAGCATGGGGTCCACCGAAGCCCATTGGCACTCCGAAGCGTTGGGAGGATCCAATTGCAATATCGAAACCAAGTTGTCCAGGAGGGGTGAAGAGAGCGCAGGAGAGAAGATCTGTAATAGCGATTGAGATTGCCTTGTTTTCCCTGGCTTGTGCGCTGAGAGAGCTGAGTGCAGAAGATGAATGGATATGTCCATCGCTTCCTGGCATTGACACAACGATTGCGAAATAGAGCGAGGCATCACACGTGGCGACGTCTCCCAAATGAATTGTGATACCGATTGGCTCTAGGCGTGTTGAGAGAACTGCAAGTGATTGCGGGTGAGTGTTGCTGTCTACGAAAACTGAATCCGATTTTGACCTACTAACTCTGTGAGCCATGGTGACTGCTTCGGCGACTGCAGTTGCTTCGTCAAGGAGAGAACCGTTCGCTAACGGAAGCCCCGTGAGTTCGGACACCATTGTTTGAAAATTAAGAATCGCTTCCAATCGACCTTGACTAATTTCTGGTTGATATGGCGTGTACGCGGTGTACCACGCTGGATTTTCCAAAACATTTCTCTTAATGACTGCTGGCGTGATTGTGTTGTAATAACCCTGACCAATGAACGATGTTCGGTTCACATCATTTGCGAACTTCGATTTAAGAACTGGTAAAACTTCGGACTCCGACAAGGGCGATGCGAGCGCCATAGAAGTGCGCAGACGAATCGAAGAGGGGATTGTTGCGTCGAGAAGTTCTTCCGAACTCTTGAACCCAACAGCCGCCAACATGGTTGCTCTATCGGTGTCGTTGAGGCCTAGGTGGCGATGGGCGAAATGATCTGCATGAAAATTAGGCGTCGTGAGTGAACGTGGGGTAGAGGTCATAAGTAATCCGATTGACTCTGTGACCCCCGCTGTCTTTTTTACCTGAGAGCTTCGCCATTGAAATGGCTTTCCCCGTCGGTGGAGGGCAAGCCCTCTCTTTCCAGCGTTCGATGTCTACCTGGTCCCTGTGCCTGAGAGATTCCGGGGTGGTTGCTCCTTCGGCGGTGAACCGTTGCCGGCACACGCTCTCCCAAGTAGACGTTTTTCTATACCGTAGCCTGCGCGCAAGGGGGAGGGGTCATTCTGTTGTGGCGTATGAGCCACTTGTGCCTTTTTCTGAACCAACCTGCCGAATGGCCGTATCTAGGTCAGATAAAAATTCGTCGACGAGGGGAGCATGAACTGCGTTCACCGTGAGGTGAATGCTCGCAGGGGGGGTCTGTTTATCGAGATACCAACCCGCTGCAATGAGACGGTCTGCGATGGCAAATACGTCATGACGAATTGGGTCCTTTGCGCCAAATGAGATGAGAGTGGAAGCGGGGAGTCCACGAACTACTAAATCAGGATGTGATTCAAGATGTTTGTAAATACGCATAGTCGATTCGCGCGCACTTTGTGTGACGCGTTCATAACCATCATCGCCGAGATAATGCATGACGGACCATGACGATGCAATAGGGCCGCCAGACTTTGTTCCCAAAATTCCGGACGAACCGTACATTCCGCCGAGCCAATTATCAGTGATAAATGTTTGATCACTACGCAATGTTTTGTTGCGATGAAGAAGAACGCCTGAACCCTTCGACGTGTATCCATACTTGTGAAGATCTATGGAAATTGAAGTGACGCCGTCACATCGGAAATCCCACGGCGCAATTGGTTCTCCGAGTCGTTCCAGATAGGTGAGTGTGACTCCGCCCATGCATGCGTCAACGTGGCAATTGATATTTCGCTGGGCAGCGATTTCAGCGATAGCTGCTATTGGATCGATAACGCCCTGCGGATACTGCGGTGCAGATCCAACAATCAGAATTGTCTCTTCGTCACATGCGTCACGCATTGCACTGACGTCTGCTTTCCAGTCAGCACCGACCGCTACGCGGCGACTCTCAACATCGAAGTAGTCAGCGCCCTTTTCAAACGCAGCGTGTGCAGACGAGGGGAGAACCATGTTCATTCGCTTCAGGTTGCGTCCCTCACGCTCTGCACGCTTGCGAGCGGACCGTACTGCCAGCACGAGGCTCTCGGTGCCACCTGAAGTCATAAAGCCTGCTGTGATGTCATTGCCGTGAGTCCAGCCAGAGACAATGTCTACGACCTCTTGTTGCATGGTTCGCAGGGAAGGAAATGCACTGGTGTTCAGGGCGTTCTCACCAGAGAAGCGACGATAGGACTCCTCAGCAAGCGCCAGCACGTCTGGCCCGGCACTGTAGGCAAGAGTGAAACACCGGCCGTCACGCCAGCGCACATCATTCGTGCGTAGTGATTCCAGATGTTCAAGAATGGCGTGCGCAGTTTGTCCTGGACCGAGTTGTGCAATGGGCATATGAGCACTGTAGGCGTTTGGTCTCATCGTCTGCGGGGACAAGGGTTTTGTGCGAATGGTTCTTTTCTAAGAGTGATAATTACATAACGGAGATTATGGGCGTATAGCGGGAGTCAATGAGGCGGCGGCGATGGGTTCGGCTGCCTGCATCAGCCAGCCAAGCATCTCCAGCAAGCTTTCCTTGGTTTGGTGTGGTGATGCGAGATCTGTTTGTACGTCGTGCAGAGCGCAATGCAAGACATAGATCTGGTCCTTCAGTGCATCGAGTTCGTCGCGTGTCATGACCAGTTCGTTTTCCGATAATGCAAGCTCTGATGCGCGTTGGCGCGATACCCAGTCCCATTGACGACATCGCTGGCTGCAGAATTCTTTTGGTCGACCAGGGCCAGTTGACGACGCCAGAACATGCCGGCACCATCGACATCTCCTATCGATTCCCTGCTGCCCTGGTATGTCCTTGGATATCGTCATGACGAAATAGTACGGCAGGTAGTCTGATTGTTGTGTCATTTCCTCCCGCACCTGAACGATTTTTTGCAAGCGACAATTTCAGTGGCGCTCACCCCCGGTACGTCTCGGCCATCGAACGGGCTAACTCAGGGCACGTCATGGCTTACGGCGGAGATGAAATTACGAAACACGCAACGACGCTGTTCCAAGAATTATGCGGTGCTGATGTCGACGTTCTGTTCACGTTCAACGGCACTGGTTCAAACATTGTTGCACTCGGAAGTTTGTTACGTGCTGCCGAGTCTGTGATCTGCAGTGAATGGGCTCATATCCATGTCGACGAGACCGGTGCACCTGAACACATGTTGGGAATCAAACTGCAAGACGTTGACTCCCCTGACGCAAAAGTGACCCCTGCTCACATCATCGCTGCTGCATCAGTTTTGGGAAATGTGCATCATGTGCAGCCTGGAGTTGTTTCAATTACTCAGGCAACTGAACTCGGAACGGTCTATTCCATCGCAGAAATTCGTGAAGTGTGCGACACCGCTCATTCGTTCGGCATGAGGGTTCATCTCGATGGCGCTCGAATTTCAAATGCAACTGCGTCACTCGGTGGTGATGCAGCTACATTCCGTGCTTTTACATTTGATGCAGGAGTTGATGCAGTCTCATTCGGTGGCACAAAGAACGGAATGTTCGGAGCCGAAGCTGTTTTGTTGCGTCGGGGTGTTGCCTCTGACCGGTCTGGTTTCATTCGGAAACAAAACACGCAACTGCCGTCGAAGATGCGATACATCTCCGCACAGTTTGTTGAAGCTCTCACAGACAATCTGTGGCTTGAGACCGCCAGTCATGCAAACGACATG
>CAMDBY010000109.1 GCA_945889575.1 Bifidobacterium breve | reverse complement strand
AGGCTCTCTGTTCCAAACCGCAGAACGGTGTATCCGGCCACATACCAAGCAAACAATCGGCCACGGGCCGGGGCGATGCGACCCTCAAGACGAATAAGGAGCCACGCCAGCACGATGCACCCCACCGACTCATAGAGAAAGGTCGGGTGGAATGTTGTACCCGCGATATACCCAGCTTTCACTGCGATATCTCCGGACACCTTCAATGCCCACGGAAGGGTTGTCGGCCGACCAAATAGTTCTTGGTTAAACCAATTGCCCCAGCGACCAATTGCCTGCGCAATTGCAATGGCAGGTGCAGCGCATGAAATAATCCACCACGCATCAAGTCCACGACGACGAGCACACCACCAACCAACGGCAACGCCAACCGTGACGCCACCCCATATACCCAGGCCGCCTTGCCAAATCTTTATGGCATCAAACCACTGGCCTTGGAATCGCTGATAATCGGTCAGTACGTGATACGCCCGACCGCCAAGAACACCAGCAGGCACAGCCCACATTGCAATGGATGAAATATCTTCTGTGGTGCCGACGCCCTTATTCTCTGCACGACGTCCTGCAATACGAACAGCAACAATGACGCCAAGTGCAATCATCAATCCGTATGCGTTGAGACGCAATGGCCCAAGATGAATCGAACCAGAAGATGGGCTCGGAATTACTCCAAGGAGGAATTCAATTGTCATGCGGTGACGCGGTGTACGAATGCGACAGCACCCGCAAAGATGATGTCTTTGTCGTAGTCCTGTGTAGCAACGTGATAACTACGTTCCAGCATGACGCGTTCAACAGGGCCACCATACGTTGCTGCAACTGCATCACTATCGCTTGGTTGCACAACATGGTCTTGCACTGATGTGTACAACAACATCGGCATCTTGATTGATGGATAACGAGGCGCAAGCGGTGCAAGACCTTCAGACAAAAATGACTTCATTGCAGCAAGAGGCGTTCCGGAATATGCGGTCTCGTGTGCACTTGGATCTGCAATGTCCGAACCAATGCCATCTGTTGTCACTGTGCCGCCATCAATCATTCCCTGCAACATGTCAATTACTTCTTGTGGTTGCGGTTGCGTTGCGGGGTTAATGCATACGATGCCGTGGGCTTCAGGATGCTGTGCTGCCATCCACAATGTGAGCGCGCCGCCCATCGACAAACCCATCACCACAATTTTCTTCGCACGCTTCGAAAGAACGTGATACGCCTTCTCTGCATCTGCGCTCCAGTCAGCCCAGCGAGTAGGAATCATGTCTTCCATTGCAGTGCCGTGACCAGCAAGTTGTGGAAGTTCGACATGGAAACCAGCAGTTGCACATGCTTCAGCAAGTGCCCGCATTGAGCCAGGGTTACCCGTGAAACCGTGAAGAACGAGTACACCGACATCGCCATTGCCAATGTGAGAGTAGGCCTCTGCGCCTGGAATTATTGGTGCGGTCATGGTGACGTCCTTTCGTTCGAACTAATCGTAGGGGTCATTGTCAGAGCCAGGCTGTTCCCACCATTCGGTTGGCACCTCTGACTCTTCCCACTCTGGAAAAGAATAAATACAGTTCACGGGGCAGACCGGAAGACACTTGTCGCACCCGCTGCACAGTTCCGGGATAATCACCACATCGGTACCGACATTGAAGATGGCTCCCAGTTGAGGGGGGCAATGACGAAGGCATGCATCACAGTTGATGCATTCGGACATCTCGATGCGCATCGGAGCAAGTTTCCACTTCGGATTTCTCTCGTGAGTCTCAATGCGCTCGTTCCGCGTGCCTGTCATCTCGTTCAGTGTAGGTGAGACCTTTGGCACGGCTACGACGGGGAGTTTGACCCGAGGCGCAGATGCTGGTGGACTAGGAGTCCATGGCCCGCGCTGATCAACCCCAACGTCAACGCAAGATTGACGGATACGCGGTAGCTGCCATTGCTCCAGTCATCGCACTTGTGCCGGCCTGGCTCATTGCCGTCGCTGCATTCTGGTGGGCATTCGTGCAGTTCTATTACATACCGTTCGCCCTCTTTGCAATCGTGTGGTTTCTGCTTGGTGGCTTGCTCTTCGTCCGTCCAATTCAACGTCTTGCTCTTCAACGCTTACTTGGCGCACGCACGCCGACGCGAGCAGAGCGCGACACATTGCAACGTTCATGGCACATCGTGGCGCAAGCAAATCACATTCCACCGGGAAAGTTTGTTCTCGCTGTTGCTGATTCAGAAGATCTGAATGCCTTTGCTTCAGGCGGTCACCTTGTTGTGGTGTCAAGTTGGGCCATAGAGAACTTGTCGCAAGACAACCTCAGTGGAGTTCTCGCTCATGAACTCAGTCACCACTTAGGGATGCACACGATTGCACTGACCATTGGACAGTGGCTAACAATTCCCATTGTGCTGCTCGCCAAAATTGGTTTCTTGTTACAGAATGTTGCACACGCCGCAACTGACGTGTTCATCACGAAATCATCAGTGGGTTCCCTTGTCGGAAAAACACTCACTGGGTTCATCACGATTATTTCGTGGCTTTTTCTGTCCATGATCACTGTGTCGCAATACATTGGCAATGCAGTCGGTAAGGGCGCAGAATTCAAAGCAGATGAAACCGTCGTCGCTATGGGATTTGGTCGTCAGTTACTCAATGCACTGCGCATCGTGGTGGAACAAGGCCAGGGCGAAAGGTCCTCCCAGTGGAAAGACCGTCTCATCACTGCTCACCCGCCTGCTCGCACCCGAATTGCCCGTATCGATGCGCAACTGCGCCAAATGCCTCGGGGCAACCACCGATAGCGTGAAACCCATGACGCGCAAGGGAACAACCACCTCATGACCAGCCTCCCGAATGACCCCTTTCTTGCCGCCGCCCGCGGTCAGCAGGCCACCCACACCCCTGTCTGGTTCATGCGCCAAGCCGGACGCAGCCTTCCTGAATACAAAGCGTTGCGTGGTGAAGGAAGCATCCTTGACGCAATCAAGAAGCCAGAACTTGCAGCGGAGTTCACATTGCAACCCGTTCGACGCCACAATGTTGATGCAGCAGTTCTCTATTCCGACATTGTTGTACCAGCTCATGCTGTTGGTTTCGGTATCGACGTTGCACCCGGAACTGGTCCAGTAGCCCCGTCCCCTCTTCGTTCTCGAAATGACCTTGCACGCCTTCGCCCGTTGCATCACGCAGACATTGAGTACGTCACTGACACAGTGCTCGCATTAGTAAAGGAACTGAAAGTGCCTCTATTGGCATTTGCAGGCGCGCCGTTCACTGTTGCTAGTTACCTCATTGAAGGACGCCCAAGCCGTACTTATGAGAACACAAAACGGTTAATGCGTGAAGACGAAGTGTTATGGCATGACGTGATGGAACATCTTTCGCAACATTCTGTTGAATTTATCTCTGCACAGATTTCTGCTGGTGCTGAAGCATTTCAACTATTTGATTCGTGGGCTGGTGCACTATCCCGTTACGACTACGACACATATGTAAAGCCACATACAACTGCAGTGTTCCGACAATTGGCTGAACGTCATCCTGGTGTTGCTGGCATTCACTACGGAATCGGTTGCGATCACTTATTGGAATCAATGAACTCAGTCGGTAACGCAATCATTGGTCTCGACTGGAGAACAACAATTCGTAGTGCGCGTACTCGCCTTGGTGCTGACACAATTGTGCAAGGAAACCTTGACCCGGCTCTTGTTTTAGCAGGTTCTGCCATTGCACTTTCTGGTACAGAAACAGTGCTTGCAGACAATGCAGGACACGCTGGTCACATCTTCAACCTCGGCCATGGGGTGCAACCCGATACAGACCCCAGCGTTCTCACCGACATTGTGGCCTACGTTCACGAAAAGACAACAAAATGAGTAACACCTCTCGTACTGCTGTGATGTTGATGGCGTATGGCACGCCACGCACCAAAGAAGAAATTTTGCCGTACTACACAGACATTCGTCGTGGACGTGCACCTACTGACGAACAACTGAACGATCTCATCAAGCGATATGAAGCCATTGGTGGTTTGTCTCCGTTAAAGCAACTCACAGAAGCGCAGCGAGACTCACTCCAAGAACAACTCGACCTCATTAATCCTGGTCACTACCAAGTATTTCTTGGTCTTAAACATGCCACACCATTTATTGAGGAATCTGTCGCTGAAGTTGCGGGCCTCGGTTTCACACGCATCATTTGCCTTGTGCTTGCTCCGCACTATTCAACTTATTCCATTGGTCAATACACAGACCGGGTACGGGCTGCTGCAGCACCTCACAATATTGAAGTGCGCGCCGTTGAAACATGGGCACGTGAAGATGCATTCATTGATTTCTTAGCTGCTGATCTGCGCACAAAGTTGTCAAACATGCCAGAGCGCACGAAGGTGTTGTTTACAGCACACTCGTTGCCGCAACGAATCATCGACGCTGGTGATCCGTACCCAGAAGAACTTCGTGCCACTGCAGAACTCGTTGCAAATAAGGCATCGCTAACGCGTTGGTCGCAATGGTCCATCGCGTGGCAATCTGCAGGACGCACTCCTGAGCCATGGATTGGCCCAGACATCCTTGCTGTCATTGATCAAATGGCAACTATGCGTGACACCGACGAATCAGTTGATGGCGTTGTTGTGTGTGCATGTGGTTTCGTGGCTGATCATCTCGAAGTTCTCTACGACTTAGATCTTGAGGCGTCTCAACGAGCAGCGTCATACGGCATGGCGTTTGCGCGCACTACGTGTGTCAACAGTGACTCATTGGTCATGGCTGCGCTTGCTCGTAGACTTGTCTCTGCATGAGCGAACCCCGTCAAGTTGTCATCATCGGTGCAGGCGTAGCAGGACTAACTAGCGCGCTCACCCTCCTTACTAATTCGTCTGAACCAGTCAACGTGACCGTGCTTGAAGCAGGCTCAACTGTTGGTGGTCAAATTCGCACAACACCATTTGCTGGATTACCTGCGATCGATGAGGGTCCCGACGCATTTCTTGCACGTGTCCCCTGGGCTACGCAACTTGCATCTGAATTAGGACTCGGTGCATCAATGACATCACCTACTGATGCACATGCTTCTATTTGGCACAATGGCATGCACAACATTCCCGGCGATCTCATGCTTGGTGTCCCTGCAAAAATTCGTGCATTCGCAACGTCAGGCCTTATTTCTCCTCTTGGCAAACTACGTGCAGCTATAGAGCCGCTGCTGCCCGCCACTACAGACACCGACTCCATTGGTGAATACGTGCGCAGCCGATTTGGTAATCAAATTCAAGAACGTCTTGTGGACCCACTCATCGGAAGCATTTACGCAACAGATTCTGACAACTTCTCAATGGCTGCAGTACCGCAGATTGCTTCACTCACTGCAAGCCGCAGCATGTTGTTAGCGGCCGGCAAAGCACGAGCCACCGCAGCAAAAAATCCTGCTGGTCCAATTTTTGCAACTCCCATACGTGGAATTGGTGCGCTCATCGAATTATTGACACAACGAGTAACAGCTCTTGGCGGTCGCATACTTACCGGTGAAAGCGTGTCTGCAATCGAAAAAGCAACCACCGGATACACCCTGTCAACTTCACGAGGTCAACACCGTGCTGATGCAATCGTTGTTGCATCGCCAGCAAAACCGAGTTCGCACTTCGTTCGCCCGCTTGATGCTCGTGCCGCCGACCTTCTTGGCCAATGGTCTCATGCATCAGTGGTATTGATCACCATGGCAATCCCTAAATCACAATGGCCAGCCCGCCTCAAGGGCAGTGGGTACCTAGTTCCAAAACCTGATCAACGCTGGGTGTCAGCTGCATCATTTGGTTCAAACAAGTGGGCACACTGGCGCCCCGACGACGGTTCCATGATTCTTCGCGTGTCATTGGGCCGCGACGGACTTGAAGTGATGCACTTTGACAATGACAAGCTCATCAATCTTGCACTTGCTGATATGAAACTCCATCTCGGTGTTGATATGACGCCATCAGAAATTCGCGTCAGCCGCTGGGCAGAATCCTTTCCGCAATATCGTCCACATCATTTTGCGCGCCTTGCCGAACTTGA
>CAMDBY010000108.1 GCA_945889575.1 Bifidobacterium breve | reverse complement strand
GGTTGTACACCAATATCTTTCATGGTGGTACACAAAAGAAAAATGGAATTCTCGTCACCAGCGGAGGTCGTGTGGTCACGGTAGTGGGTGTTGGGCCAGATCTTTCCACTGCGCGTCGACATGCATACGCTCGCGTTGATGGTATTTCTTTTGCCGGTTCCTACTACCGACGTGATATTGCTTGGCGAGCACCTGCTACCGGTTTAACGTCGTATTCTTCCGCAGGAGTAAACATCGACGAGGGCAACAGGGCCGTAGAACTTTTGAAAGAAAGTGTCGCCACAACCTCTAATGAAAATGTCTTACGCGGTATTGGATCTTTTGGTGGAGCTCTCAATGTTTCTTTTTTGAAAGAATTTGAAGAGCCAGTGCTCGTTGCATCCACTGATGGCGTGGGAACCAAAGTGGAACTCGCAGCGCGGACCGGCCGAGTGCGTGGTACGGGCATGGACATCGTGAATCACTGCATTAACGATGTGTTGGTACAAGGCGCGAGACCCCTGTTCTTTCTTGATTATCTGGCGTCATCACACATCAATGCCGAAATGGTCGCTGAGGTTGTGTCAGGCATGTCCGAGGCCTGTGCCGCCGGAGACTGTGTATTGCTCGGAGGTGAAACGGCCGAGATGCCTGGCGTGTATGCACCAGGAGCATTCGATATTGCGGGGACATTGGTAGGCGTTGTTGATAAAAAAGATTTGTTACCACGCCCTGGTATCGCACAAGGTGATTTGCTCATTGGCCTTGCGTCTAACGGGCCGCACACAAATGGATATTCATTGTTGCGCAAAATTCTTGAATGGTTGCCACTTGATGTTGCGCCACCACCGTTAACGCGTCCACTTATTGATGCCTTGCTCGAGCCACATCGTAGTTATCTCAATATTTTGACTCCCATCTTGAAAGATCCTCGCCTGAAGGCACTGATTCACATAACGGGAGGCGGGTTGGTAGAAAATCTTCCGCGTGTTTTCCCCGAGGGAATTTCAGCAACAGTTGACATTTCATCGTGGCCAAAACCACCGTTGTTTGAATTTGTCGAAAGCTTGGTGTCATTGGGGGTTGACGAGTTGTACCGAACATTAAATATGGGAATCGGTATGGTGCTCGTAGTGGCGCCAGAAAATGTCCAACATATTCAGGCTCTCATTGCTGAAGAGACATGGGTGATTGGCGTGTTAGAAACTCAGACTCCTAATTCTCCTCAAGTGGTGCTGCGATGAACACGCAACGGACTCGGCTTGTCGTCATGGTGTCAGGCAATGGCAGCAATCTTCAAGCCATTCTTGATGCTTGTGAGTATGGCTGGTTAGTTGCCGACGTTGTCGGTGTTGTCTGCAACAAGGCCGGGGTACCTGCAATAGCGCGGGCAGAGCGCAGCGCAGTTCCGGTAGTCATTCTCGAACCTCTAGTAGATGAAGTGCGACACGATTATGACATGCGGCTTCGTGCCGTTGTGCAGGGGTTTGACCCTGACATTGTCGTTCTTGCGGGTTTCATGCGAATTTTGTCGAATACATTTTTACAACAATTTCCTGCACAAGTAGTGAACCTTCATCCGGCTTTGCCGGGGGAATTGCCTGGAACTCACGCAATCGAGCGGGCTTTCGTTGAGTCGCGCGAACATTGGCGCACACACAGCGGTATTACCGTGCACTTCGTTCCGGATGAAGGGGTAGACACAGGGCCAGTTCTAGCTAGTGAAGTAGTGCCGATTCATGTTGATGACACTCTTGAATCATTTACTGAACGTATGCACGAACGAGAGCATGTTTTGCTTGTGCAAACTCTCAGCGATTTGTGTCAAAAAGTCTCCTCACTACAAGATTCGGAGTTGGCCCTATGAATCCCTTTAACAATCAAGTATTTAGCCCCATTGAAGGGTTGACCTTTGATGATGTTGTTCTCGTTCCCGGATTCAGTGATGTCCTTCCTGGGGATGTTGATGTGTCAGCACAACTAGTACCAGACATCACTCTTGCTGTTCCTGTGATGTCAGCAGCAATGGACAAAGTTACTGAAGCTCCGATGGCGATTGCTCTGGCACGCATCGGCGGAATTGGAATATTGCATCGCAATATGACTATTGAAGAACAAGTGAACAACGTGTCACAGGTCAAGCGGTCTCAGGCCGGAATGATTACCGACCCGGTTACTCTTCCGATTACGGCCACACTTGCAGATGCAGAAGAACTCATGCATCGGTACCATTTCTCTGGAGTACCTATTACAGGCGCGGATGGATTATTGCTCGGCATTATTACGAATCGCGATATTCGTTTTTGTGATGCGTCTGACTTCCCGAAACCTGTCACAGGATTTATGACTCCCTCTCCACTTGTCACCGCCACAGTAGGAACAACTCTTGATGAAGCACGGGCCATCCTGCAGAAACACCGAATTGAAAAATTGCCTCTTGTCAATGACCAGGGGCACTTGCAAGGTCTGATCACGGTGAAAGACATTATGAAAGCGAAGGAATACCCACGTGCTACCCGCGACAAAGGTGGACGGCTTCGTGTTGGTGCCGCAGTGGGTGTCGGCCCAGATGTAGAGGAAAGAGTTGCGGCACTCGTAAGTGCAGGAATAGATGTGGTGGTTGTCGATACTGCGCATGGCCACACTCAAGGCGTTCTTGATGCAGTACGACGAATTAAAAAGGCGTGGCCATTGCTTCCTGTCATTGCTGGCAACATTGTGACTGAAGAAGGCGTGGATGCTCTTGTTGATGTTGGTGTTGACGCCGTCAAAGTTGGTGTCGGTGCTGGCTCAATTTGTACGACACGGGTGGTTGCCGGAGCCGGAATGCCTCAACTGTCTGCTATCTGGTACACAGCGCAACGTGCTGCCGCGAGGGGAGTTGCTGTCATCGCAGACGGTGGAATTACCTATTCAGGTGACGTGGTCAAAGCACTTGCCGCTGGTGCCAATATTGTGATGCTCGGCAGTTTGTTGGCTGGCACTGATGAGGCTCCCGGAGAACATGAACTCTTTGAAGGCCGTCGGTATAAGACGTATCGCGGCATGGGGTCAATCGGCGCAATGCAGGGCTTGGGTGCAGACAGATATGGCAGCGCACAGGGAAGTGGTTCCTCGCAACAGAAACTGGTACCAGAGGGTGTTGAAGGACGTGTTGCATACTCTGGCCCGCTCGGCGACGTTGTGTACCAACTCATTGGCGGACTCCGCTCTGGTATGGGTTATGTCGGAGCAGCAAATATCGAGCAATTGCAAACGAAAGCCCGATTTATGAAAGTGACGACTGCCGGACGCGAGGAAAGCCATCCTCACGATGTCACCATCACTCATGAAGCGCCGAATTACCACACGTAATTCTCTCGTGGTTTCTGGGGATTTGTTTTCCCACTAGTTTGTTGTGCGTGGACCATAAGCGAGCGTCTAAATTTTCTTTTGAACGTCAAGTCACTGCGTTGTCATGTGTCATTGGACTTATGGTTCTGCCTGGTTGTTCCACCAGTGTCGTATCTATTGTCGCTTCGTCATCGACAGCTCTTTCGACACCGACGGGTGGCCCCAAAAGCCCATCATGTGGACTATACGAAGTCACACAGGCCGAAGTTATTGCTGGCCAGCAATTCTCAAAAGGGAAATACCAAATAAACACATTTGGTATTACTTGTGGTGAGGTAATGGGCGCCACGGGTCTATTCAGCCAATTCCTTGAACTCGATGACAATGCAGAACTTCCAAAGCCATGGAGTTATTTGGAAGGTGCAGTAGGCGCACCAAAATTCGTCTCAGCACCAGCCGTAGGCTTTCGTGTGCAGAGAATTTCCGATTGAGACTGCTCCGACTTCGTAACGATTGATCGCTGCCTAGATGACGTGAGATGTGGCAGCGAATGTCGCACCATCCCCGCCTTCGTAATGCACCTGTTGCATAACGCCACGTCCTCTTGTGGGCAGTTAGTCAATTCAGAGATAAAGCTTTGTCTAGAGGCGCAGACTCAAGATAGAGCCAGTGCCCTCAGCGCGAAACTGCAGTGACCATCCCTTGGATGCAACTGCGTCGTATAAACGGCTGCCCATACCAGCAACATGTGATCGCGGACCAACACCATCATCAATTACCTCGACGACAATGTCTGAGGCATTCTCAAATACTCGTATCCAAACAGATTTGGCAAAGCCATGACGTAGAGAATTACCAATTGCTTCTTCAATGGTCGCACCTATGGCTCGGTTTTGATACGAGGAGATTTTGTCATCAATGTCTTCTATCTCCGTTGAAATGATGAGAAGACCTGCCCATCGCGAAACCACTTTCTCGACTTCCTCTTTGAGGGGCAACGCATCGGTCTGCACATAATCAGCAAATGGAGAAAGTAAAAGTGAATCAGCTATGGAAAGTGCTGAAGCTAGTTCGTCCTTACTGGATTTATCCTTGGTCATGTCTAGTGTCAGACTCAGCGCCATCATTCGCGACTGTAAATTACCGTGCAAGTAACGGGCAATATCATTTTTGGTCTGTTGCAACTCGCTCTCAAGTAACAGAATATTGAATTGCGCTTCGTCAATGGTGCGCAGAACAATGTTTGTGGCTCCATCTTTGATATTGACAAAATTGGATAAAAACCCTGTGCCTACGACAACTATCAATACCCACAAGAAGTTCACAAAAAGTCTCTGGGGTAGCAGGAATAGATAATCATCCATATAGCGGTTCATCACAGACCAACTGAGGTAAGTAATTAGAAGATCAATAGAGACCAGAAGTAATACTCCGTGATTCTTGGTGCGCCTCTGTGCGCGGCGTGCCAGGTACATCGTGCAGCCAACTAATACAAATTGTGAAAGACAGACAATTACTGTGCTCATAATCGACAACTTCTCACGAGAAACAGTTAAGAATGTTCCGAAAGCAATCAGAAACGAATTAGACCAAACGAGGAATGGATTGCTGCGTAACGATTCAGCGGCCACATCACGAAAGTGGAGCCGGGAATCAACACGAACAGTATCGGTGGATAGTTGATGACTCAAAGGTCTAACAATCTCTGTTGCGCTTTGTGTGAGTACTTTAGAGATTTTTTCGAATTGAACTTCCAGTGGCTCATGCTGAAAATTTAAAATCTGTTGACGTGTCACTGACAAAAGATCCGACAGTTCGTTTTCTACCTGCTCGCGAGCTGTGGCCTTGACTTTGAGAATAGCCTCCTGATTGCTAAATTTCGTTGCTTCTACCTGCAACAATGTGCTGGTTGCCTCCTGATGAAATGTATTTAATCGATACAGTGAGTTAGTCAATGCAGCGAGTAACGGGACAATGAACATCCATGACAAGGATCCAAGAAGACCATTTTGCAGCACTGAATTTGTTACGGAAGTGTCGAGGTCATAAAAACTTGCGATGGAATCAGTCAGTGTTTGCCTGATTAGACCAGCAGCTGCGCCAACAATAACGAGCGACCAAATGGAAAAATTCTTGTTCCGGTAATAACTGACTAAAACGAGGCGTGCCAGTGCGATCCACGCTACAAGCACCCCGTATGCCATTGCCGATGAAACTAGCCACAAGGTTGCGACACGTCGATCAGAAATATCTGAGAACAAAAGGGGACTCAGTAGAACTGCAATAGGCGTGATGTACAGATAGGTCTTTAGGTCGAGAGCGTGAGCACCACCAATGGACTCTCTGTTGATGCTGTTGAGTTTCATTCTGATGGAGTAGAACCTGTTAAACGAATAAATATGCGAGCAAGATGCACTCGCTGATTTTTCGGGGCGTCACTAGACAAATTGAGTATTTTTGCGATACGGCTAATTGTCTGTTCAACCGATTTTTCCGAAATGAAACGCGCCTCAGCAATTTCGGCATTGGTCAATCCTTCGCTCACCAGTCGAAGCGTCTCTATCTGAATGTCACTGAATTGCCTAAATTCTGGAGGTACCGCCGAGCTAATTGCTTTCTGGCCTTTAGACATCTTTTCTCCCGAAGCAACGGCAGCGTCTATTGCATTAGTGACAAATTGTATGTTGCTGACGTTCCTCTTTACTAAATACTCACTTCCTTCGGGAATGGGGGGCAAGTTACTGCGCAA
>CAMDBY010000107.1 GCA_945889575.1 Bifidobacterium breve | reverse complement strand
TTTGCAGTAGTTCAAATTGAGGTTCACCATGAGCCCAACGATCTCCGAGAAGGTTGGCCATTGCAGTTGCTGAGTGAGTCATCGACGGGTCGCCGAGTGTAGAACCCACCAAGGCGTGGACTTGTTGTTCAAACTGGCTGGTGTGCGCTGCGTCAAGGGTCC
This sequence comes from Bifidobacterium breve, assembly GCA_945889575.1. Lineage (GTDB taxonomy): Bacteria > Actinomycetota > Acidimicrobiia > Acidimicrobiales > Ilumatobacteraceae > UBA2093. The sequence continues at coordinate 5,964 of CAMDBY010000107.1, read as the reverse complement.
AGTGACCGCTGTTATGCGGTCGAGGTGCAAGTTCGTTCACGAACAGAGTGTCGTCTGAGACAAAAAACTCTACGGCGAGAACACCGACGTAATCGAGTTTCTCTGCGATGTGGATGGCGGCTAGTTCGCCGCGCTGTAGAAATCCGTGGTCGCCCGTAAATGGGGCAGTGCTGATGTCAAGAATTCCATCAACGTGCACATTATGAGTGGGTGCAAACATCGCAATGGTGCCATCGGCACTACGCGCAAGAATGATGGAAAACTCGGCATGAAGGGTGATCATCTGTTCAACAACGCATGGAACATTGCCGACGTTGTCCCACAGTGAAGGAATTTCCGAGAAGTCAAAAATTTTTTGCTGGCCTTTTCCGTCGTAGCCCAGTCGCGTTGTTTTCATGAGAAGCGGTGTGCTGAACGGATTACGACTCGGATTGATTCCGTCGCTGCAGATGCGTTCGATGTCTGCTTGTGTTTCGAGCACTTCATATGGTGCGACTAAGAGACCAATAGATTCACAAAATTGTTTTTCTTCACGGCGGTTCTGGGCAATTGCCACACAAGCAGGCGAAGGACGAACAGGTACGTATTTAGCAAGAAACTCCAGCGATGAGACTGGCGGATTTTCGAATTCAATGGTGACTGCACTGCAGATAGCAGCAAGTTCTCTCAGTGCGTCGGCGTCGTCGTAATGGGCAATGATATGTCTGTCCGCATGAACACCAGCTGGTGCACGGGGGTCAGGGTCGAGAACTGCTGTCTGGTAACCCATCTTTTGTGCTGCGAGTACAAAATAGTTACCGAGTTGACCTCCACCGATAACGCCAAGCATTGTTGACATCAGGCGGGTGGAAGAACGCTCGACGCCGCATCGTCGTGCCGCTTGCGGCGGTATTCGACAAGCGCGTTGTGCAGTTGATCGTCGTCGTGTGCAAGAAGTTCTATTGCAAATAATGCAGCATTGACCGCACCGGCTTCACCAATTGCAAATGTTGCCACGGGTGTTCCTGCAGGCATCTGCACGATGGAATAGAGCGAATCTTCACCCGCTAAATGGGTGGTGGGAACCGGTACACCAAGCACTGGGACCAGTGTTTTTGCGGCCAGCATGCCAGGTAAATGCGCAGCTCCGCCAGCACCAGCGATAATTGCTCGCAGCCCGCGCTGTTTGGCAGTTTCAGCGTATGCGAATAATTCATCGGGCATGCGATGCGCTGAGAGCACTTGTGTCTCGTGCGGTATTGCAAAGTGCTCCAGAATTTCTACTGCGCGAGACATGATTGGCCAGTCGCTGCTGGAGCCCATCACCACGCACACGATTGGAGAAGCCGAACTGTGCACTGCTTCATACTAGGTCATGCTTCGTTGACATAATGTAAAATTTCTTTCTGTACTTTCTGTAAAGGCACCTCTTGACTTCTCGTACAAACAGAAGAGGAGTTTCGATGATGACAACTAGTTTTGATTTGTGGGAGTTATTGCGTCGTCGTCTAAAAGTGATGTTTACCGCCTAGAGATTCGTCTCACGGGAACCGACCCCAGAGCTCGGACTCTTCTTCACGATGCGCGTGACTTAGGAATCACGTCAATAGATGCAATTGACGTGATTGATGTCTACTTTATTCATGGAATTCTTGACAACTCTGAGTGTGTCGCATTGGAGAACATTCTGGTTGATTCTCTCTTGCAGCAGTCATCATGGAAAGCAACTGCGACAACCTGTCACCATTTTGTGGAAACTGCACTTCATGCCGGCGTCACCGATGCTGCATCACAACAGTTATTGCGGATCGCTTCCCGATTGGGGATAAGTGTCGATGCGGTAACGACAGCGAAGCGGATTGAAATAGTTGGGGCCCTGGAGCCCGGTGAACTTGACCTGCTGGTTCGCAAGTTGTTAGCAAACCCTGTCATTGAATATTGGTCAGTCGATTCTCTGATTATTCCGGTTATTCCTGTGGAGTCTCGGGCGCACGTCGTGCCGGTTGAGGTTGTTCCTATTGCACTAAATGCAACGGATGAACAGTTACTAAAATTGAATGGCGAAAGAGGGTTAGCTCTCGACATCGAAGAATTGCGGGCGGTGCGTGACCATTACCGTGGACTTGGTGCACGCGATATAGAACTTGAGTCAATCGCTCAAACATGGAGCGAGCATTGCGCACATAAAACTTTTCGAGCAAGTATCACCGATGATTCAGGTGTGGTGCTGCGTTCTCTCTTAAGTCAATTACGAGATACAACCGACGCCATTGATGCCCCTTTTGTTGTGAGTTCATTTGTGGGCAATGCAGGGATTGTGTCATTTGTGGATGGCGTAACGATTGCACTGAAATGTGAGACCCATAATCATCCAAGTGCGGTTGAACCATTTGGTGGTGCAAATACCGGTGTTGGTGGCGTAATTCGAGATGTTCTCGGTGCATCACATATGCCAATTGCCTGTACCAACATCTTGTGCTTCGGGCCTCCTGATACAGCTGGGTCAGATTTGCCTGATGGCGTGTTTCATCCTCGGCGCATCCGTGCAGGTGTAGTGGCGGGCATTGCGGATTACGGAAACAAGATTGGTTTACCGACTATTGCTGGTGCAGTGTTGTACGACAATGGATACACGGCAAACCCGTTGGTGTTTGCGGGGTGTATTGGCATTGCGCACGGGGAATATGTGGCGACAACACCGCAACCTGGCGACCGGATTGTTGTGTTGGGCGGCCGTACTGGCCGAGACGGATTACGTGGCGCAACGTTTTCGTCAATGACAATGGATGCAACAACTGGTGATGTTGCTGGTGCCAGTGTGCAAATTGGTGATCCCATTACTGAGAAATTACTGATCGATGTTTTGGGCAGGGGACAACACTTATTTCGTGCGATTACAGATTGTGGTGCTGGTGGTTTATCGTCCGCCATTGGTGAAATGGCCGAAGGTGTTGGTGCATCTGTTGAACTGTCTGGTCTGCCCCTCAAGTATCCCGGGCTTTCTCCGTGGGAGATTTGGTTATCAGAAGCGCAAGAGCGAATGGTTGTTGCGGTTCAAGATATTGAACCTTTGAAAGAGGCATGTCGCATATACGGGGTTGAGTGCACTGATGTCGGTGAATTCACTGGTGATGGGCGACTCGTTGTGCGAAACAACGGCGACATTATTTTCGATCTTGATACTGATTTTCTTCACAATGGTCGGCCGCAACGCCACATGACAGCAACGATGCCTTCGCCGCGCCGCACAGAGATGAACGAGGCTGAGTTCGTGTCTGTTTTCGGCGACATTGACATTGTGGCGTCGTTGCAACAACTGCTGCGACATCCGAATATTGCATCGAAAGAAGCAATCATTCATCGGTATGACTACGAAATTCGTGGTGCGACACTTGTTCGTCCGTTGGTTGGAGCACTATTAGATGGTCATGCTGACGGAGTTGTTGTGGCAGAGCCACTTGATGTACACGGAATAGCTATCGGTATCGGGGTTAATCCGTGGTTTGGCGAGCAAGACCCCGAACGAATGGCGTTGTCAGTGGTTGATGAAGCCATTCGTAATGTGGTGGCAGTCGGAGCTGACCCAGACAAAATTGCACTGCTCGATAATTTCTCATGGGGAGATCCACGTAGGGAAACAACACTCGGACATCTGGTCGCTGCAGTTAATGGTTGTTGCACAGCTGCCGTAGCCTTTTCTGCTCCGTTTGTCTCTGGTAAAGATTCCCTGAATAACGAATATTTTGGCAGTGATGGTGAACGACATTCTGTTCCGCCCACTTTGGTCATCACCGCAGTTGCACACGTTCCAGATGCCAATGCAACAGTGACGCCAGATCTAAAAAGTACTTCTAATGTTTTGTTAGTTCTTGGTCACACTTCTTGTGAATTTGGTGCAAGTCACCTGGCGAAAATAATGAATCTCTCGGATAGCGGAGTAGTGCCCGAGTTTGATACAACTGCTCCAGCTCGGTATCGCACATTGCACAGCGCAATACGAGCAGGCCTCATTCAATCGTGTCATGACGTGTCAGAGGGTGGCATCGGTGTTGCTGTTGCTGAAATGGCTATTGGTGGACGCCTCGGGGTTGATATGTCGAGCTGTGAAAAAGCTAGTGATGTCCAATGGCTGTTCAGTGAGTCCAATGGTCGATTCATTGTGGAAGTGAAAAAAGAAGATGCACCAAAGGTCTTGTCGCTATTTGCTGGTGAATCCTGTCTGTTAGGAATTGTCGCTGACAATGATTTCCTACTTTTTTCCAATGGTCGCGATGTGTCAGTGACTGAGTTATCAGACATGTGGAAGACACAACAATGAAAAGTTCACCCATTGCTGCTGTGCTGTGTGCCCCAGGGACAAACAGAGATTCTGATGTCTCTTTTGCTCTCACACAAGCTGGCGCAACACCAATTTCCTACCTAATGTCCGATCTGATCTCCCAGCCATCTCGGATTGACGATGCTGACATCATTGTCATTGCTGGCGGTTTTTCTTATGCAGACGCACTGGGCGCGGGGCGCCTGTTTGCTGTGGAATTGGAGAACTCAATCGGGGATCGAATCAGGGCTGCAATTACAGAACGTCGTCCGGTGATTGGAATTTGTAATGGTTTTCAAACTCTTGTTCGGATGGGAATCTTGCCCGAAGACAATCGGTTAGTAGCTCTTGGTCATAACGATGGTGGTGTATTTGATTGTCGCTGGATTGAAATGGAACCAGTCTCAAAAAAATGTATCTGGACTCGCAATTTGACTGAAAATATTCACTGCCCCATTGCACACGGCGAGGGTCGATTCACGGCAGGTAGTTCAACAGTGTCCGCTCTCTTGAAAAATGATCAAGTAGCGCTTCGTTATGTGAACGGAAACCCGAACGGATCTGTTGGTGATATTGCTGGCGTATGCGACCCAACTGGCGTCGTGCTTGGTCTCATGCCGCATCCTGAAAATCATGTCGTGGCACGCCAGCATCCAAAATTTCATCGTGGAGAATCTGGTGGTTTAGGCCTGGCCTTATTTCAAGAAGGAGTTAGGTATGTCAACAATTAGTGGATGTTCCGATCTTGAGATTGATCTTGCGGATCGCAGAACGGGCAAAGTACGGGTGTCGTATGCGCTGCCAGGCCACACGAGACTATTTCTTACAACAGATCGACTATCAGCCTTTGACCAAATTGTCGCGGTCGTACCATTTAAAGGCCAAGTGCTCAATGAGTTATCTGCGTGGTGGTTTGAAAATTCTCGTCATATTGTGGACAACCATTTCATTAGTTGTCCAGATCCCAATGCAACTATTGGCCATGCTGCAACACCCCTTGCTGTTGAAGTCGTCGTGCGCGGTGTGATTACAGGCACTACCTCAACGTCGTTGTGGCACCAATACAGCAGTGGGGCACGAAAGATTTATGGGTACGAATTCCCAGATGGGCTTCGCAAGAACACTGTTCTTCCATCTGCAATTATTACGCCTACAACCAAAGGCAAGACGGGCGAACATGACGAGCCTCTGACATGTGCTGATGTGGTGACACGAGGAATCGTAGATCGTGATGTGTGGAACACGGTTCAAGATGCGGCGCTTGCACTTTTTGCTCATGGTCAAGAAGTTGCACATAAAGCAGGTCTTTTGTTGGCTGATACAAAATATGAGTTCGGTCTCGCTTCTGATGGCTCAGTCCTATTAATAGACGAAATGCACACGCCTGATTCGTCTCGTTATTGGGAACTGAATACGTATCAAGCGCGTCTTGACTCGGGCGAAGAACCAGAAAGTCTTGACAAGGAACCAGTGCGGCTTGCTCTTGATGCGGTGGGGTACAACGGAAGTGGGAATCCCCCTGCTTTAGATGCCGCGATTATTTCTGCAACAACTCAGCGCTACATCTCTGCGTACACACGGTTGACTGGCCGTCAATTTATTCCTGGTGAATATCCAGTGCAGCAACGTCTTAAAAAAAATCTACAAAATATTGGAGCCCTATGATG
>CAMDBY010000106.1 GCA_945889575.1 Bifidobacterium breve | reverse complement strand
TCTCATGAAGGTGATTGACGATGTGAACACTATGAATGACCTGATGGAAGCTGCACTACATGCCAACCTCGCTCTTATCCAGGTGCAACAAAATGTTGACATGAGAAAAATTTCAGCCTGGGTCGGTATTGGCGCAGTTCCCACAATGGTGGCCGGAATTTACGGAATGAACTTTGAGAATCTTCCCGAATTGCAATGGAAGTACGGCTACTACGTAGTTCTCGGAGCTTTAGCCGCTGTCTCGGCAGGTTTATTCAGAGTGTTCCGAAGGAACAACTGGCTTTAAGAACCCCAGCGGGATTGGCCAAAGCGATAGCCAACGCTGCGAACAGTTTGAATCAGGTTGGCGTGTTCTTCACCAAGCTTTGCGCGAAGACGACGAACATGTACGTCAACGGTGCGAGCACCGCCGTAGTACTCGTAGCCCCACACGCGTGAGAGAAGCATTTCGCGGGTGAACACCTTGCCGGGGTTCTGTGCAAGGAACTTCAGTAATTCGTATTCCATAAACGTCAAGTCCAGAGCGTGGCCGTTAAACGTTGCTTGGTATGTCTCAAGGTTCAGAATGAGGCCAGAGTGTTCAACAAGTTCCGGACGCAAGCCGCTTTCGGTGCTGGAAAAGAGATGACGAAGTCGTGCTTCTAATTCGCGTGGATGAAATGGCGTGAGACAGAAGTCGTCAAACAAGTCGTCACGCAGTTCAAGATCACCGAGCTGCGTTCCGGAAACAAGAACTATGACTGAATCAACAGCATTGTCACGCTTGCGTAATGCGCGAGCAAACGCCCAAGCATTTTCTGGGTCTTCATCACATGTGATGATTGCACCCATCCAGCCAGCTTGCGGTTCACACTTGCCGGCTTCGTCTGCACCAGACACTGCCTTCCAGCGGTAGCCACCTAAATCGAGGGTGCGCGCTAAATCAGGAGTGGGGTTCGCAGGGAACACAACAATCATGTCGGAAGTAGGCATATGAGGGATTACAACGACTTGAGGTAGCGATTGAGTTCAAACGGGGTGACTTGAGTTTTGTACTCGCGCCATTCATGACGCTTGTTACGAAGGAACCATTCAAAGATGTGCTCACCAAGTGCTTCTTGAACCAGCTCGGAAGTTTCCATCACTTTGAGTGCGTCATTCAGCGATTGTGGCAACTGACGGATGCCTAACTTTTCAAGTGCGGCATCATCCATCTCAAATAAGTTGGCGTCTGCTTCTGGCTCTAGTTCGTATCCCTCGCGGATACCTTTCATGCCAGCGGCAAGAATGACAGAGAAGGCAAGGTATGGGTTACACGCTGGGTCTGGTGAGCGATATTCAATGCGCGTGGCGCTGATGCTTCCACGCTTTGGAATTGGCACACGGATAAGGCCACTGCGGTTATTACGTGCCCAACTGATGTGCACGGGAGCTTCGAAACCAGGAACTAGGCGCTTGTAGCTGTTCACCGTTTGGTTGGTGACTGCTGTGATTTCAGCGGCGTGACGCAATAGGCCCGCCATGAATGACTTTGCAATAGGAGACAAGTTATTTGGGTCATCTTCTGAATAGAACGCATTGGTGTCGCCAGAGAACAATGACAAGTGCAAATGCATGCCAGAACCCTGAACACCTTCAAGAGGCTTTGGCATGAACGTGGCATGCACGTTGTTCATTGCTGCAATTTCTTTCACGATCATGCGGAACGTCATCACGCTGTCAGCCATTGAAAGAGCATCGGTATGACGCAGATCTATTTCTTGTTGACTTGGTGCATCTTCGTGGAATGAGTATTCAACAGGAATTCCCATTGTCTCGAGTGTGCGAATTGTTTGCTTGCGCAGTGATGATGCAACGTCAGTCGTGGTGAGATCGAAGAAGCCACCTTCATCAAGTGGCACCGGTATTTGTCCGCGCACTGGAGGCTCGAAGTAGAAATACTCCATGTCGGGGGCGATAAGGAATTCGTATCCCATTGCGCGCGCAGCATCAAGATTGCGGCGCAACACTTGGCGGGGGTCGCCTTCAAAAATCGAACCGTCAAGATTGCGAACATCGCAGATAACGCGGGCCTCGGCTGCTTTGTTGTCAACCCAGGGCAACACTTCAAATGTGTTCGGATCTGGCACTGCAAGAACATCTGCTTCTTGCACACGTGAATAACCATCGATAGATGAACCATCAAATGTCATGCCATCTTCAAGTGCGTTTTCTAATTCAGCTGGACTGATAGCAAAGCTCTTCAATGTGCCGAGCACATCGGTGAACCACAGGCGTACGAGGCGCACTCCTCGCTCTTCGACGGTGCGCAATACATAGTCGCGGTGTTGGTCCATCATGTCGCTCATCTCTTCAGTCTGCCGTGAGGCGGGTCATAGGGCTACTTGAAATGAAAAACGGGGGGCACTAGGCCCCCCGTTTCCCGTAATTATTGGTTGTGGCTTAGCCGCAAACGGTCTCAAGGATGAGACGTGTGACCGTATATGGGTCAATGTTTGCGTTCGGGCGACGGTCTTCTGCATAACCCTTTTGGTCGCGAGCAACCTGCCAGGGGATACGAACTGATGCGCCACGGTTTGAGACTCCGTATGAGTACTTGTTCCATGGAGCAGTTTCGTGCTTACCGGTAAGGCGGCTTTGGATGTCGTGACCGTAATGCTCGACATGTTCCATAACGCGGGTACCAAGCTTCTCGCATGCTTCGATGATGGCTGGGTAGCCCTCACGCATTGCCTTCGTTGAGAAGTTGGTGTGCGCGCCTGCGCCGTTCCAGTCACCCTTCATCGGCTTTGCGTCGAATGAGATGACCACGTCGTAATCTTCTGCGATGCGGTGGAGCAACCAACGCGCAACATGCATATGGTCTGACACTGTCAGTGCATCTGCTGCGCCAATTTGGAATTCCCATTGGCCTGGCATTACTTCAGCGTTTGTTCCTGCGATGAGAAGGCCTGCGTCGATGCATGCCTGTGTGTGCTCTTCGATGATCTCACGACCAACAACGCGGCCTGCGCCAACGCCGCAGTAATACGGTCCCTGTGGCTTCGGGTAACCACCAACGGGGAAACCGTATGGGGTGCCGTCTGTGCGAAGCATGGTGTATTCCTGCTCAATGCCATACCACATTTCTTGGTCTGCAAATTTTGCTTGTGCAGCTGCAAGTGGTGCGCGTGTGTTTGATGGATGCGGTGACGCATCTTTTGCTAACAACACGTCGCACATGACGAGTACGTTCTTGCCGCCACGAATCGGGTCTGGGCACTGAAAGACAGGGCGCAATACGCAGTCAGACGAATCGCCTTGTGCTTGTTCTGTGGAAGAACCGTCAAAGCCCCATTCATCCATCGGCATGTCGGCGATAGCGCCGGCGAAGTCGGGAATGATTTTGGTCTTTGAACGGAGCAATGGTGTTGGTGACGTTCCGTCGATCCAGATGTATTCAGCCTGAATGGGCACAGTGGTGTCCTTTTACTAACAAGGGACAAATCCCTCTTTTTTACTGTCTACAGGATGTCACGAAGCCGTTTCTTTCCCATTGCCCAAATGTGAACGCTGTGTAAAACGAGAGAGCTGGCTCCCTCTGAGTATGGGAAACCTTATGTAGATGGGGTTTTGAGGGGTCGCTGGTTAGCCTGACTTCGTGACATCCGTCGGATCTTTCGCTACACCCAAGGGCCTGACCGTTGGCTTGTCCCAATTGAATCCACTTGTGGGAGACCTTTCGGGCAACGAAGGCAAGATTTTGGTCGACTATGCCAAAGCTGAAGCAGCTGGTTGTGATGTTGTGGTCTACTCAGAATTGACCATCACGGGGTACCCGCCAGAGGATTTATTGCTGAAAAAGGCATTCGTGCGCGACAACGAATTGGCTGTCGAGCGCATTGCCAAAGCGACGCGAGAGTGCGCTGCTCTCGTCGGGTTTGTGAAAGCTGACGGCGACTATTTATATAACGCAGTTGCATTGTGTCGTAACGGCGGCGTTCTCGGTGTGTACCTGAAGCAGTTACTTCCGAACTATGCAGTGTTCGACGAGGATCGTTACTTCACACATGGACCTGCCATGAAAGATGGTGTCGCGACTGGGTTGTTCTCTCTTGATGGCGTAACAGTTGGAGTCACAATCTGTGAAGACATTTGGTATGCAGATGGTCCTGTTGCAGCTCAGGCAGCAGCCGGCGCGCGAATCATGTTGAACTTGAATGCGTCACCATTCCATGAGGGTAAGAACGTGCAACGCGAACAGATGTTGTCAACGCGTGCGAAGGAAACCAATAGCGCCATTGTGTACGTAAACCAAGTTGGTGCGCAAGATGAACTTGTGTTCGACGGGTCAAGTGTTGTTGTTGATTGCAACGGTGTTATTGCATGCCGAATGAAATCGTTTGAGTCTGATTTTGCTGTTGTAACCATTGGTGGCGACGGAACGGTGACACCAACTCATATAGAACCGTTTGCTTCAGATCTTGACCGTGTGTATGACGCTCTCGTTGTTGGCACACGTGACTATGTACACAAGAACGGATTCACCGATGTTGTCATTGGTCTCTCTGGCGGAATCGACTCGTCCATCGTTGCAGCAATTGCAGTTGATGCACTTGGCGCTGATCATGTGCATGGTGTTGCAATGCCATCGCGGTATTCAAGTCAAGGTTCACTAGATGATGCTGAAAAACTTGCTACTGCCCTAGGTGTAGATCATCGTGTTGTTTCTATTGAGCCAGCATTTGGCGCGTACTTGGAAATGCTCGAACCGTCGTTCACTGGTCGCGACCCAGATCTCACGGAAGAAAACTTGCAGAGCCGTGTACGTGGAATGACGCTGATGGCACTCAGTAACAAATTCGGATGGATGGTTTTAACCACTGGCAACAAGAGTGAAATGGCAGTCGGCTATTTCACTATCTATGGCGACTCAGCTGGTGGGTATGCAATCATCAAAGATGTGTTCAAGACGCAAGTGTTTGCGCTGTGTCGACGCATCAATGAACGTGCAGGCCGCGAGATAATTCCTGAAACCGTCATCACTAAGCCACCAAGCGCTGAATTGCGACCAGATCAACGTGATGATCAGAGCCTGCCCGCATATGAAGACCTTGACCCGATCTTGCGTCATTACATCGACGATGACCTAACAGTGCCTGAAATTCAGAAACTCGGTTTCGATGCAGCAGTTGTTACTCGTATCGCACGCTTAGTTGATATCAACGAATACAAACGTCGCCAGTGTGCGCCAGGAGTTCGCATTTCAGAAAAGGCATTCGGCAAAGACCGACGCATGCCAATAACGAACGGTTATCGCACCGACCGCGCATAAAGACTGACAAGCACAACGGTGATTGCAGATAATGCAACAGCGGCAAGTGCTGGGCCTACTGGGCCAACAGAGTCATACAGTGAAGTAGCAATAGTGCTGAAGATGGCACGACCACACGTGCCTGCACCCACTGTGAGACCAAGGCCTATACCGCCGCTGTTTGGAACAATGTTGGCCGCCAACGGCAACATGCTGACAAGTGAAAATTCAAATCCCATGATGAACAACACCAACATGGGAACTGCAACAAACGAAACATGCGGTGCTGCAGCCATGGCAACTGTTGCAGCCACCATCAGAACTGCTCCACGACGAACGCTGATTTCTTTGCCCCATGTATCGGTGACGCGCGAGCTGCCAATACTGGAGACCAATTCAAAGAGGCCGAGCACAATGACTACGCCAATCAGTGCTGCGCTTGAGAAACCAAATTCATCTTCAAACCACGGACCAAACGTGATGCCAAGACATTGGCTTGCACCCATCAGTAAGAATGAGGAGGCAAACACGAAATAGGCATTGCGTGGCACCGCGCCACGCAGTTCAGTACGCACCGGCGCGTGCGCTTCATCACGTGGAAGTGCACTAGCAATCAGTGAACCCGTAATGGCCATACCGATTGCACCAACGATGAATCCGGCGCGCCACGAGATAAGAGCCGTTGCAATACCCATGATTGCAACGCCGATAAATAGCGACAGGGCCCACGACGTCTCGATGATTCCGACAATGCGTCCACGCCGTTCATATTCCACATGATCATTCACCCAAACGATGAGCGCAGTATCAAAGAGCACCTTTGCGCCGCTGAGGAGGAACATTGATATTGCAAACTGCACAATCG
>CAMDBY010000105.1 GCA_945889575.1 Bifidobacterium breve | reverse complement strand
GCAACAGCTGTTGCGGCACGTGCTGGATCAGAAGGCAAAAACACCAACCCGGCTGCATAAGCGCCAGCAGCGGGAAGTGAAAAATCTACGACAGCTCGCAAGAACGCATCAGGAACTTGAATCAAGATTCCTGCACCATCGCCGGTGTCTGCTTCTGCACCCGTTGCACCACGGTGTTCCATGTTGCAGAGCGCAGTGATACCGAGTGTCACGATCTCGCGACTGCGCACACCTTTGATATTTGCCACGAATGAAACACCACACGCGTCATGTTCGAAACGTGGGTCATACAAGCCATGGGCAAGCGGGAGATCTGGGTTCATAAGCGTTATGTCCTTACAGGAACCGTGCAAGCACGGCGGAGAATCAAAATGTGTTCTCCCGGGACAACGCTGGCCCGAGCAAGATTAAGACTATCGAGCCTGAAGGCCCCTCACCCAAGTAATTAGGGCACAGTCACCGTTATCGGCCAGCTATGAGGCTCATCAAATTGCCACGATAGAACTTGTCCATCGTGGCGGCATCGCAATTGGTCATCGTTGCCTCAAATTTGCCAATGGGATCGCCCGTTCCCTCAGGATGAGGGAAATCAGAAGCAAAACAGAGCATGTCGGGCGAACTGTTGTCGATAATCCATCCAATTGGTTCTCCAGCAAATGGAGACACCTTGATCCGTTCCATTGCTAATTCCATTGGTGAAGAGGCAAACCTGCGACGACGTTTGAATGTATCCCTTGCGAATTCCAATGATCTCAGCCAAGAGGGCAGCCAGAATCCGCCATGCTCCATTGAAATTGCACGAAGATTTGGATGACGATCGAACACGCCATCAAAAATCATTGCTGCAAGAAACACCTGCACTGAATTACCGATACACGCCAACTTGACTTCACCTGCTGGAGCGTCACCACCCAGAATTAATTCCTCGCGGGAGTTATTTTTAAAACTGTCAGGGACTGGCTTGTAGTCACCATTCACCGCCACATGATTGACGAAAGGAACATTTGCTCGCTGAAATTCTGCCCAAATTGGATCAAAGTCAGGATGGGTGAATGAGTGTGCGGCGTCGTCTGGCTCATTCGTATCAATCATGAAGGTGTAACACCCAGCGTCAAAGCCTTCTTTCATTAACTGTAAAGCCATCTCAGGCCCCAACGACAGAGGGATATATCCGATGGCGTCGAGTCGGTCATCCGACGCACAAAACTGACCCATCGCACGGTTGAGAACCCGTGCTCCTACTTCAAGAACCTTTTTATTTCCAGTGTGCGCTATTTGATGGAATGCAAAAGTTGACAGAATCCACTGACGTTCGAAACCGAATAAGTCAAGGGCGTGAGAACGCTCGAGAGGATCAAACGCGCCAATTCTGTTCCAACCGCTCTTCGTGTTATCCAAAAGGGCAGCCTCAAATTTGGCCATCACTCCGGCATCTGCCTGACGTTTTTCAAATAATTCACGGCCTCGATCAAGACCATCTTGTGAAACAAGCAACTCAGTCTGAGCATTCATCGGGGGAATCAGGAGCCGCTCAGACGGAGTGGCAACGATGTGCAAAAAGTCGTCTAGTTCAATGACATGACTATCGGCATCAAAAATTCTTCTGTCTCCTGCATATGTCTTCATCAGTCATTCCCCACTTATTCGAACGCACATCTGTGCCATCCATTTACTGTGACCCTACAACCACAAAAAAGTGGGAAGGGCTTACTTGGCGTCGATGTAGGCAGGAGCGCGCTTTTCGAAGTCGCTCATCACTGATTCACGCTGATTATGGCCACCAACGAGGCTGCCAATGATGCGACGCTCTGCTGCGAACTGAGTAGCGGCGAAATCAAGGGTCATGCGATTGAGCAATTCCTTTGCACCACGAACTGCATCAGGGCTGCGCTTGCAGATCTCGGCTGCATAAGCAAAGGCATCTTCGCGAGGGGTGTCAGACAAACGAGTAACAACACCAATTTCATGTGCTTCACGGCCATCAAAGATACGAGCAGACATCACGATGTCTTTCATAATGTCTGGACGAACAAGACCTTGCAACAACACCGTGCCTGCCATGTCTGGCACCAAGCCCCAATATGTTTCGCGCACGCTGAACTTTGTATCCGGATGAGCGAAGCGCATGTCTGCACCAAGTGCAATTTGGCAACCGCCACCGAGAGCATGCCCGTGCACTGCAGCGATCACTGGAACCGGCACTTCTTGCCATACCCATGCAGATTGCTGACCGAGGTGCGTGATACGGCCCTCTTCCATGTCAGATGCTGCAGGTTGCTTTTCTTGAGTACTGCGATCGCCGCCTCCGCCCATAGCTCCCATTGACGCAAGGTCAAGACCTGCACAGAACGAAGCACCCTCACCCGACAACACGACAACACGAATCTTCTTATTGGTCTTTAATGACTCACCAGCATCAACGATGGCCTGAAACTGCTCGCCATCAAGGGCATTGCGCTTATCGGGGCGGTTGAACCGCACATCGGCAATGCCGTCGGATATGGAGATTGTGACTCTGTCGCTCATGAAGCAAGTTTGGCACGACTCGGCTCGTGATTTGTTATTCGGCGCGTGGCAGACTGCCATCTATGCATTTAAACCTTTCCGCCGATGAAGTACTCAAAACAACCCGCAGCGTGCGCAAGCGCCTCGACTTCGACAAGCCAGTCGAACGCGCCATTGTTGAAGAGTGCCTTGAGATCGCACTTCAGGCCCCAACCGGTTCAAACAGCCAAGGTTGGCATTGGATCGTCATTGAAGACGCCGCAAAGAAGAAGGCACTCGCAGACATCTATCGCAAGAACTTCGCTCTCTACGCAAGCATGCCTGGCCGCGAATACAAGGAAGGCGATACACGTGGCGAACGTCAACCACTTGTACGTGACTCAGCTGGTTACCTCACAGATAATTTCGAAAAGGCTCCAATGATGATGATCCCTTGCATCGATGGTCGTCTCGACAATCTGCCGGCATTTGCTGGCGCTGGCGCATGGGGTTCACTTCTTCCAGCCGTATGGAGCTTCATGCTTGCATTGCGCGAGCGCGCAATGGGTTCAGCATGGACAACCATTCACCTCATGAATGATGGTGAGAAAGAAGCTGCAGATCTTCTCGGAATTCCTTACGACAAGGTCACTCAAGGCGGACTCTTTCCTATCGCGTACACAATCGGCACAGATTTCAAGCCTGCAATCCGCGAACCACTTAGCAAGGTTCTTCACTGGGACAAGTGGTAATCGCCTAATCGACTAGGCGTATTCCGCTTGGCGCAATTGATTGGTCTACAAACGGCAAGTCAACAACAAATTCTGTGCGATGAGCCGGAAACACATGTCGCGACACCAGCACTGTCTTGCCTTCCACGCTTTGTGTGGTTCGTTGACAACGCAACACAGGTGAACCAACAGGAACCTTAAGAAGTCTTGCTTCGTCTTGCGTTGCAGCATCTGCTCCAATTGTTTGTGTCGCGCCGGCAAGCGGAATATCGAGCAACTCATAAAACGGAGATCGTTCAACATCTGCACGAGACAAATGTTGGCCAAGTTCCGCCCCGCACCACACCGTGACAATTGCAAATGGTTCTCCGTCAGCAAGATTGATACGACGAACGCGTAATACCTGTGACGTCCCCAAGGCCTTCGAGACATCTGTCGGCGCTTTTTCAAAAGCGAATTCCAAAACCTGTCGTTGCGGAATCATGCCAGACGCCCGCATTTGGTCTTCAATGGTTGCCAGGCGTGCAAGCGGTTGACGAACGGTCTCGCCAGCAACGAACCATCCGAAACCTTGTCGGGCATCCACGAGACCAACCTCTCGCAACACTTCCAGTGCCTTTCGAATGGTGACACGGCTGACAGCAAACTCTGCCGACATGTCCGACTCACTCGGCAAAAGACGCCCTGCCGCATACGAGCCAGACAGAACCCGGCTTTTGAGCTCTTCAGCGATTTGGTGATAGCGAATGGTGCGCACTTGTATTATAGTTGTATACATCAAGACAAAACGCAAGTACCTATTTCTTGCCCTGTGAAAGGCCCACTATGACTGTTTCAGCCGGCACTCCTATTTCTCTCGTGAACGCGGTGTACGCAACGCTTCCTGCCAATACAGCTCTTGGTCGCGAACGCCTTGGCCGACCCCTGACATTGGCCGAAAAGATACTCATCAACCATCTGGTTGATCCACAGACGCAAGAGATGGAACGAGGTCGCAGCTACGCCGACTTCAACCCAGACCGTGTTGCAATGCAAGACGCAACAGCACAGATGGCATTGCTGCAATTCATGACTGCTGGCTTGCCACAGACATTGGTGCCCTCAACAGTGCATTGCGACCATCTAATTCTCGCAAAGGTTGGCGCGAAACTTGACCTTCGTGATGCAAACGATGTGAACCGCGAGGTGTACGACTTCTTACGTTCCGTCAGCGCAAAGTACGGAGTTGGTTTTTGGGGTCCAGGTAGCGGAATCATCCACCAAGTTGTTCTTGAGCATTACGCATTCCCTGGCGGAATGATGATTGGCACTGACAGCCACACACCAAATGCTGGTGGACTCGGAATGGTTGCCATCGGAGTTGGTGGCGCTGATGCCGTTGACGTGATGACCGGCTTCCCGTTCAATGTTCGCTGGCCAAAAGTTATCGGTATCAAACTCACCGGAACATTGTCTGGTTGGTCAAGTCCAAAAGATGTGATCTTGGAAGTTGCACGCTTACTCACAGTTGAAGGTGGAACCGGCGCAATCGTTGAATACTTCGGTGAAGGCGCAGACAGCATTTCTGCAACAGGTAAAGCAACTATCTGCAACATGGGTGCCGAAATTGGAGCCACCTGTTCAGTTTTCGGATATGACGCAAACATGTCGGCATATTTGTCTGCAACTGGCCGGGCAGATATTGCAGCAGCAGCTGACAAGGTCGCTGCTGATCTTCGTCCAGACGATGGCGCACAATACGACCAAGTGGTTGAGATCAATCTTGATGCATTGACACCACTTATCAACGGCCCTCACTCCCCTGACCGCGCGCACAAGATTGGCGCAAACGGTGTTGGTAAGGCCGCTCGTGAGAACGATTGGCCGCTTGATGTGTCAGCAACACTCATTGGTTCATGCACCAACTCGTCATACGAAGACATCACTCGCGCAGCCTCAATTGCCCGCCAAGCTGCTGCAAAGGGATTGAAAGCGAAAGTGGAACTTCTCATCTCACCGGGAAGTGAACAAATTCGCGCAACGATTGAACGCGACGGTTTACTTGCAGATCTTGAAGCAATTGGTGCAACTGTTCTTGCCAATGCCTGCGGACCATGCATCGGACAATGGGAACGTGCATCTGACATCAATGCAAAGCCGAACAGCATCGTGAACTCCTTTAATCGTAACTTCCCGAAGCGCAATGATGGTTCAGCGAACACGTTGTCGTTTGTAACAAGCCCCGACACCGTTATGGCAATTGCATTGTCCGGTCGTCTTGACTTTGACCCAAGCGTTGACACCATTACGGCTCCAGATGGCTCACAAGTGAAACTTGATGCACCACGTGGCGACATTCTTCCTGCAAATGGCTACAACGAGGGCGAAGACACCTTTACTGCTCCACCAGCAGACGGAAGTGGCGTCACTGTCGCTGTCAGCCCTACAAGTGATCGTTTGCAGTTGCTGAGCCCATTCGGTGCATGGAACGGGAAGGACTACATCGGACTTCCCGTGCTGATGAAGGCACAAGGTAAGTGCACCACTGACCATATTTCTGCAGCTGGTAAATGGCTGACATACCGCGGCCACCTTGAGAACATCTCTGGCAACTTGTTCATTGGTGCTGTCAATGCATTTGGTGGCGCAGTGGGCGAAGGCCTTGATGTCATCGACGGCTCGCGCCGTAGTTACCCAGACATTGCCAAGCACTACGGAGAATCCGGTGTGCAGTGGTGTGCAATTGGTGACCAGAACTACGGAGAAGGATCATCACGCGAACACGCTGCAATGGAACCCCGCTTTCGTGGCGGAGTAGTCATCTTTGCTCGCTCGTTTGCTCGAATTCACGAGACCAACTTGAAGAAGCAAGGTCTAGTTCCACTTACATTCGCTGACCCGAAAACGTACGACCTCATTGAAGAGACAGACCGCATCAATGTGCATAAC
>CAMDBY010000104.1 GCA_945889575.1 Bifidobacterium breve | reverse complement strand
TGGTGGCTGCGGCGTGTTACCAGTACTCACATTTGTCAGAGTCTCAGATTCGTATGCGAGTCGAAGCGATGAGCGTGGCAGACAAGACCGACATCCTGAATGCGTACATCGGAAACCGCGACAACCGTCGCCATCGCCCAGGTAGGGCCTTCGAAAGCATTGACTACCGGTTCGATGTGCTCTCTGACTACGGCGCATTTCGCGATATGCAACGGCATCGCCTACTAACAATTGAGTGGCAGCCTTTGACTCCGTACCACGGTTATTCCCGTCCAGAACTTGTGGATGCAGCTGGTGGAGCTGAGATGTTTGATGAAGTCATGGCTCGATCTTCCTCGTTGTACGACGCCCTTGCGGCCGACTATCCGTATCAGGCCAGTTATGCCGTTTCCATGGCCTATCGGATCCGCTATGTAATGCAGTTCAACGCTCGCGAGGCGATGCACATGCTGGAACTGCGTTCTGGTCCACAAGGCCATCCTTCGTACCGCAGGGTGGCTCTGGAGATGCACAAACAGATCTCTGAGAAGGCCGGCCACCATGCCGTCGCTGCTGCAATGTCCCATATGACGACTGAAGTACCCGAGCTCGAACGACTTGAGTCCGAGAGGCGTGCCGAGTCAAAACGGTCCGTTAAAGATCAGTAACAACTCTCGTGACAATCGTCACTGTTTGATGGTATTTTGCGGGCATTCGCCGATTGGCACAGTTTCATGCCTAGTATCCCGCCGCGAGTCTTCGCACAAATTTAGGAGCACCTAGTGGCTAAGAAGAAGATTGAACCAGTTGAAGTTGAGCTGGAGATTGACCTTGATGGGGACGAAATTGACGACCTCGAGGAATTGGAACTCGATGAGCCTCTGACCGAAGATGACGACGATGCTCTGCTCGATGACGATGACGACGACGACGACGATTCCATGGGTGCCACCATCGTGCACAAACCCGGAGACGATGACGACGATGACGATGACATGGTTGCGCCAGACGACGTCGAAGAGGATCTCTCAAAGATCCTGAAAGATCGCTTAGCTAGTGAAGATCTTCCTGCCGAAGAGGACGAAGTTCCTGACAACGAAGAACGTTCGACCGGGGATGATGAACTGCAACCAAAGCGCGCTGATGAACTGTTGTGTAGCAGTTGCTTCCTTCTTGTGCGCAAGAATGCACCAATGTGTCCCATCGGTGACGATGCGTGCCCTGTCTTTGTGAAGTAATCGAATGAATCTCTCTGCGTTTTCCAAAGAGTGTTCGCGCAGATTAAATGGCGTTATTGCAGGGCTGCAGAAGCAAGCGCCCTCTGCCAGGATGGTCGGCAAGTTCGCTGTTGACCAAGCAGTCAGAGAAGCTCGAAAAATAGTAGTTCCACAGTCATTCAAAGACGATGCAACTAGTGACTGATTTATCAATTTTCGTTCGCAATGCTTCTGCAGACGATGCTGCTGTTCTTCTTACCCATCGGGAATTATCTAGACAAGAGGCAACTCAATACCGGGGTTCAGTTCCGAAGTCGTCTGTAGATGGATTGCCCGGCTTTACATTGGTGGCTGGAGTGGGTTCATTAGTGATGGGATCTCTGACGGTCGCTCAAAACGATGCATACAAATGGTCGATTGAATTCGTCTTTGTCGAAGCTGCTAGCAGAGAAATCGGAATCGGAGATGCGCTTGTCCTTGCGTGTCTGAGGGAACTGCAGAGCAACAAAGCAACATGGGTGCAGTCAAGTGCGTTACCTGGTGATCGCGCGATGAAGAACTTATTCGAACGACACGGTTTGGTTGCTCAAACAATCATTGTCGGCAAAAAGCTCTAGCGGCCCTTCCACTGAGGAGCGCGCTTTTCGATAAATGCAGTAAGGCCTTCTTTTGTGTCTTCTGATCTCAAGATCGGTGCAAATTCCTTATTCGTCATCTCGATTAGTTCATCGTCAGTGGAGTAGGCCGACGCAAGAATCACGCGACGACTCGCCGCTACCGCCATCGGTGCCGATAAAGCAATTTTTTCTGCGAGCGCTATGGCCACTTCGACCTCTTTGCCAGGCTCGACGATTTGGTTCACCAGACCGAGTGCATATGCCCGCTCTACTGACAACGGTTCACCCGTAAGAATGACTTCCATAGCCACAGCACGACCTATTGCGCGAGGGAGGCGAAAAAGGCCGCCAGCTCCTGCAATCAGGTTTCTCTTTACTTCAGCAAGACCAAATGATGATCGGGAAGTTGCAATGACCATGTCAGATGCGAGAACAATCTCGCAGCCTCCTGCGGTTGCGAGGCCATCGACAGCAGCAATGATCGGCTTCACTCTGTCGCGGTAGACATACCCTGCGAATCCACCACGCTTCGTGCCGAGGCTTTGCCCACCAGCACTGAGCGCTTTGAGGTCAGCTCCCGCACAAAAAACAGGAGACTTATGTCCCTCGGTATTAGCGGTCAGCACGCCAACCCACACTGAGTCATCTGCTTCGAGACGATCAATGCACGCCTCCATGTCGGCCGCCAGTTCGTCGTTGACCGCGTTGCGGGCATCAGGGCGATTAAGTGTGATTAAGGCAACGTTTCCGCGCACTTCATATGTGACCAAATTTGACATGCCTCCACCGTAGTGAGAAGCAGGGAAGATGGGGAAGTTGAGGCTACTGAGCCTGTTCAGAGACCGATTCAGACTCAGAGACAGTAGGTACATCGGTAGATGGAACCTCTGCGGATTCAACTGATGAAGTCTCGACGACTTCTGTGACAACTGGAGTCTCGATAACTTCTGCAACAACTGGTTCTGGTGTCGGAGCTGAATCAGCAGGCTCAGATGCCACATCAGTTGCAACGTGTTCTGGCTTCTTTGAATCAGGTCCCTGTGGCTTTGGACCACGACGTGGCTTGTCTGCACCTGGCTTACCGTCTGCTGACTTGTTCAAGTCACCTGCGCGCTTATGAGGACCTTTGTCGCCGCGAGGAACCTGCAGTGGGCGAGGGGGACGTGCTTTCGGATCAACTGCAATGCCGAACAATGCAGCGATCTGTGGCATAAGAGGGCCGAGACGTGTGACGGTTTTTGTGAGATCTTCAGAAATCACAGTCGGAACTGCAGCAGGCAAGACTTTTGCATGGACAGGGGAGAACGCAGCAGCTTCTAACAGTGCGATCCAACGCTCTGACGGTGCGTCGGTCGTCAGACCTGCAACCGTTGCTGTAACAATCTGCGCTGCAAGTGGAGCAGGAAATGGAACTCCGGCCTTAGGAGGCTGAGAAGATAGACGCAATGCACGAACAACGCGACCAACTGACGTTGCAGCGGCGACATCATCGAGCCAATTCTTTGTCTCTGTTTCTTGGCGGATAACGAGACCTTGCCTCATTTTCGCAACGAGCGCACGAGTGTCTTCATCAATAGCAACGAGTTGATCTGCCGTGACAACAATGGAGCGTAAGTCGCGCAAGTCGATGTCATGAATAATGGATTCGGCTGATAGTGCCTTATCGCGCCATTCGGCTACACGAAGACGTGGCAACAACTGCTCTGCAATTTGTAGCAAACCTTCTGCAGGTACTTTTTCTTTGCCTGCTGCTACTGCAATACGGTTCTGCTCTTCAATTGCTGCGCGAACTGCCGGGACTCCACCATTAAGTACTGTCTCTGCGATTGTGCGATGTGCTTCTGGTAATTCAGCAAGCACAGCATCTACGTTGACGCGCAATGGACGAATGCGCTTAGCCTTTGGACGCTGTGGAAGCTCGGGCGGCGCGTCAAAGAATTGACGTCGAGGACGATCAGGCCGACCTTCTGCGCCTTCTTTGCGATCTCCGCGTGCGCGGTCGCCATCTTTACGTTCTCCACGAGGCTTGTCACCGTCTTTACGTTCGCGACGAGGACCTTTACGATCATCGCCGCCGCGCGAACCCTTCTTCGCAAGTTGTTGCGTCACTGGTTCGAAAGCACGAGTAGACGGAAGAATTTCGAGAAGACCAGTACGAACGTTCTTTGCTTTTGGAGGGGTAATTGACAACACGCGACTGCCATCAAGGTCGGTCTCAACATCGGCACGCATAACGTCATTGACGCTTGATCCGGCAGGAACAACTGAGTCGACAACTTCACCACGAGGCTCACGTGCGCCGGAAGCGCGCCATGTCCAGGTTCCATCTGGGCGTTTACTGGTGAGTTCGATCTCGATACGACGTGACATAGGCATCCACGGTATCTCGGAAAACGCCACGACCATCAGAGGAGATGGATCTAGTTGCTACCGTGGCGCATGCCTATCTACGCACTTGGTGATCAAATCCCTTCAATTCACCCAACGGCCTATGTACACCCGGACGCTGTCATCATCGGGTCAGTCACGATTGGAGCTCAGAGTTCCATCTGGGCCTGTGCAGTCCTACGAGGTGATGACGGCGCGATAGTCATTGGCGAACGAACCAGCATCCAGGACGGCACCGTTGTGCATACGACCCCCATGAGCCATACGACAGTGGGTGATGACTGTGTTGTCGGCCACCTCGTACACCTTGAAGGTTGCATCATTCACAACTTCGCGCAAGTGTCTTCTGGAGCAATCGTTCTTCACAGAGCTGAAATCGGTACTGGCGCAATCGTTGCTGCTAACTCCGTTGTTCTGAATGACACCATTGTTCCTGAGGGTGCACTGGCCGTAGGCGCACCTGCCACCATCAAGGAGGGTCGCGCGAGAAAGGCAGACATCGAGATGGCTGTCCTCGCGTACTTACACAAGGGCGAACGCTTCAGAGAGCAACTTCGTCGCATTGACTGAAATACCTCATGTCCCTTCGTGGACCATGCTCGACTTTCTCGTGTCCACTACCGAATCCGAATTGCTTGCCGACCTGCTGTGGAGCCTCGGAGTTGTTGCAGTCGAAGAGCGCGAGGCATCAGGTGACTTCGTCACTTTACGTACAAGCATGGGACAGGATCACTCGGTCTCTCGCGACTTTGTTCAAGAGACTTTTCCTAGCGTTCGCATCACAGTGGCACATATTGATCGAAGTGTTGCCGACACATGGCGCATCCATGCTGTTCCCACCTGGATTAATATTGAGGTGGTGCTGTGCCCAGCATGGGTCACTTCGCCCGATGCAACACACATAATTCGTATCGAACCGGCTGACACGTTCGGATTAGGAAACCACACAACAACTGTTCTGGCGCTTCAGCTGGGTCTTAGACATTGCAAGAGAGATTCTCGGGTGTTCGATTTCGGATGTGGGTCCGGAGTACTGGCCATTGCTGTGACCAAGATTCTTCAGTGCGAGAGTTTTGTTTTTGATATTGCGCACAATGCTCGGGAAGTCGTGAACGTCAATAATGAACTAAATAATGTCAATACAACGTGGCTCAACGACAGCTTTTACTTGAGTGCCGATCTCGTGTTTGCAAATATTTTAGCTCCGGTACTTATTGCAGAGTCAACCACCATCAAAGGTTCAGTTCACGAATCCGGCCTGATTGTGCTGAGTGGCATGCGCGATGGTCAAGTACAACAAGTGTTGCTGTCATACAGCGAATGCTTGGAATTAGAAAGAGAAAGCCGCGACGGTTGGACTGCGGTGATTCTTCGAAAGATGTGACGGTTTAGGAAATATTTCGAGAACGCACACCAATGGGTGCAATGAGCCTGAAACCCGCTGCATGGCGTTCTTCTTCAGATTCTCCGCCCCAAAAACCGTATTCACGATTGCTGCGGGCAAATTCACGACACGTTGTAATGACTGCACATGACACGCACACTTCACGCGCTTGCGCTTCGCGTCGTTCACGAGCTTGGGGCCGTTCCGCTGCTGGAGGGAAGAAGATGATTGAAAGGCCACGACATTCTGCATCTTCAGACCAAGCAGTATCGTTCCATTCCCGAAAAGAAAATAGTTCCCCTATAGACATTGTTGCCCCCAACTTCGCCGCGCGTCTCTCCACCATAGCCGAATTGACTCGTTAGTCAATTCTGAATCTTCACGGAACCCTATTATTCGGAAAATGCGGCCAGAACCCCGGCGGCAAAGGCATCCACGTCGTCAGGGGAGGTATCCCACGACGTCATCCAGCGCACTTGGGAGCGGGAAAGATCCCAGTCCCAGAAGAAATTCCAGGCCTGAAGGCGGTCTTTAACAGACGCAGGGAGGATGGGGTAGAGGCTGTTGACTGCAGGCGCAGT
>CAMDBY010000103.1 GCA_945889575.1 Bifidobacterium breve | reverse complement strand
GCTTCACCAACTTGGAAGATTCTCTCAGGAGTGGCAATAGACGCCTTCTTCAGCAGATCTACATCACTCAGACCGTCGTATAACGATTCTCCGCTGTCACAGTTGAGACCGAGCCTGCCCTGTTCAAGTGACCGAAGTCCTTTCTGGAGGCTTTCAGGAAAAGTACGTCCGATGGACATCACTTCGCCAACACTTTGCATTTGAGTTCCTAAGACTCCTGAAGTGCCAGGAAGTTTTTCAAAGGCCCAACGTGGAATCTTTGTAACCACATAGTCGATGGTTGGTTCAAAGCTTGCTGGGGTCATCTTCGTAATGTCGTTTGGAATCTCATCGAGCGTGTACCCAACTGCGAGTTTGGCTGCAATCTTTGCGATCGGAAATCCTGTGGCTTTAGATGCCAAGGCTGACGAACGCGATACGCGTGGGTTCATTTCAATGACTACAAGATCACCATTTGCAGGATTCAGTGCAAACTGAACGTTTGAACCGCCTGTTTCCACACCGACGCGTCGAATGCAGGCAAACGCTGCATCACGCATCTTCTGGTATTCCACATCAGACAAAGTTTGGGCAGGAGCAACAGTGATTGAATCGCCCGTGTGTACACCCATAGGGTCGAAGTTTTCGATGCTGCAAATGATGACGCAGTTATCTGCGTGATCGCGCATAACTTCAAGCTCGTATTCCTTCCAACCAACAATTGACGTCTCTACAAGGATCTCCCGAATTGGGCTTGCATCAAGTCCGATCGATGCAAGCTTCAGGAACTCATCCATCGTGTTTGCAATTCCGGTTCCACGCCCACCAAGGATGTACGCGGGACGAATAATGACGGGAAGACCGATTTCCTTCAAGACTTCTGTTGCTTCATCCATGTTGTGGGCGATGCCGCTATGAGGAACACTAAGGCCGATCTCGATCATTGCTTGTTTGAACTTGTCACGGTCTTCAGCAGTAGCAATTGCTTCAGCATTTGCCCCAATCAGTTCGGGAGTGCCCGGAACACCAACTAGGCCCTTTTCAAAGAGTGCCATCGCCAAGTTCAGACCTGTTTGTCCGCCGAGCGTTGGCAGTACAGCATCTGGTTTTTCGCGTTCAATGATGCGAGCCAAAATTTCTGGTGTCAACGGTTCGATATATGTGCGATCGGCAAAGTCTGGGTCCGTCATGATGGTCGCAGGGTTCGAGTTAGCAAGAATTACCCTGTAACCCTCTTCCTTCAATACTCGACATGCCTGAGTACCTGAATAGTCAAACTCACATGCTTGACCAATGACAATTGGGCCTGATCCAATAATAAGAATTGTGTGTAGATCATTGCGGCGAGGCATTATTTTTTCTCCATGAGTTCTGCGAATTGTCCGAATAGATAATGACTGTCGTGTGGACCCGGCCCCGCTTCAGGGTGATACTGCACACTGAACGCGCGATGGTCGCGCAAGCGCATTCCTTCGTTGGTGTGGTCATTGAGATTGATATGCGTAATGTCTGCAACTCCCGACAACGAATCAGGGTCGACGCAGAAGTTGTGGTTCTGGCTAGTGATCTCAACTGATCCGGTTGCGATGTGGCGAACGGGATGATTGGCGCCGTGGTGTCCAAAAGGCAACTTGAACGTGTGTCCGCCGAACGCGCGAGACAACAACTGGTGCCCGAGACAAATTCCGAAAGTCGGAACACCTGCTTCGACAATCGAACGAATCGCATCTGTGGCGCCCATGACCATTTCAGGGTCACCAGGCCCGTTCGACAAGAAAACCCCCGATGGCGAAAGTGACAAGACCTCTTCTGCAGTCATGCTGGCAGGCACTACCGTCACGGTTGCTATTTCAGAGAGATGACGAAGGATTGTTGTCTTGATACCGAAGTCATATGCAATCACATTGAATTTGCCATCACCGACGGTGTAGGCCTTTGGCGTTGTCACTTCTGACACCAAATCAATACCTGATGTTCCTTTTTCATTTTTCGCAGCTGCAAGCAACTGTGCTTCTTCTGCAGTTCCAAATGCTCCTCGCAATGAACCCGAGTCACGCAACAGACGCGTGAGGCGACGAGTGTCAAGTCCGGCAACGCCTGGAAGCTTCTGTGCTTTCAACATTGCATCAAGACTTGATTCGCTTCGCCAATTACTATGACGTCGAGCCATGTCGCGCATGATGACGCCACGAGCAAATGTTCCGCGCGATTCAGAGTCAATAGGTGTGACGCCATAGTTGCCAATGTGCGAGGTGGTGAACGTAATAATCTGGCCCGCATAGGACGGATCAGTGAACACTTCCTGATATCCGGTCAGAGCCGTATGGAAGACAACCTCTCCTGCTGCAATGCCATTCTCTGGGATGTACCCCACTGCTTCTCCTTCAAAGACGGAGCCATCTTCAAGCACGAGTGCAATGTTTGTAATGTCGGTACTCACGAGAGTGCCTTCCCTTCCTGCACGACCAGTTGGCCGTTGTAGATCGTGTGCCGCACGCGGCCACGAAGTTCCATGCCGTGATACGGCGTATTTGTACTGCGACTTGCCAGCTCATCGCGAGAAACGGACCACACAGTTGTGGTGTCCCAAACCGCAATATGTGCAGGTTCTCCTACCGCGATAGGTCGACCTTGATGGTCTGAGATATTTGCGATCACTGCTGGATTCCATGACATCAATGCAGCAATCTTCTGAGGCGACAAAGTGACGGCGGTGTTGACAACACCGAGTGCTGTTTCAAGTCCCAACATTCCTGGCGGTGCTGTATCAAGTGTCTGCTCTTTTGTATGACCGGCATGAGGTGCATGGTCTGTCGCAATTGCATCGATGGTTCCATCTGCAAGACCATCGCGTAACGCTGCAATATCGGCCATTGTTCGTAGCGGAGGATTCACTTTGAAAATCGGATCAAAACTAGAGAGCAGTTCATCGGTAAGCGATATGTGATGAGGAGTAACTTCGGCTGTCACTGGAAGACCCTCTGCCTTTGCAGCGCGGACCAATTCAACACTTCCCTTTGTAGACAGATGCATAAAGTGCTCCCGTGCCCCCGTAATACGTACGAGCTGAATGTCGCGTCGTACCATTTCTTCTTCGGCCGCTGATGGCCAGCCAGGGACGCCCATAGTGGAGCAACATGCACCGTCGTGCATCACTGCACCCACAGTCATACTTGCAACTTCACAATGTTGAGAGATAGTCAGATTCAATCGCTTTGCCACCATTAGCGCGCGTTGCATTACTAGAGCGTCTTGTACTCCGGTGCCGTCGTCAGTAAACAACGTGACGCCTTCCTTAGCCAGCTGTTCAAAAGGTACTAACTGTGCACCAAGGCGACCAACTGTGATGCAGCCTGAGGGAATCACTTCACATAGACCGACTGCACGCCCACGATCACGAACGAACTGAACTGTTGCCACGTTGTCTTGAGCCGGATCAGTGTTTGGCATTGCCACTACAGCTGTAAAACCTCCGAGAACAGCAGCGCGACTGCCCGATTCAATAGTCTCAGCTTCCTCCTTGCCCGGTTCGCGTAGATGCGTATGAAGGTCAACGAAGCCAGAAGATACGTAGCATCCAGTCGCATCAAGAACTATGTCTCCGGTGAGTGCGTCGCCGACAGCTTCAATGACACCACCAGCGATGCGCACATCTGCCACAAACATGGCATCAGGATTCACTACTGTTGCGCCACGAATCACTATTGACTGATTTTTGCTGCTCATGTCTCGGCTCCGTTCTGCAATGTGGTCGTGGCATCGCCGCCAAGAAGGCTGAAGAGCACAGCCATACGGACTGAAATTCCATTCGTCACTTGTTGCAATATGCGTGAGCCAGGCACCAAGGATGGGTCAACAATCATCTCGACACCACGATTGATGGGGCCAGGATGAAGTAGCAAGGCATGGCTTTGCATTCGTGCGGCACGCTCTGGCGTCAGCGCAAACAGCGTGCTGTATTCGCGAAGGCTCGGCATTTGAGCTGCATCCATTCGTTCACGTTGAATGCGGAGCATGTACACCACATCGACCAGACCTATAACGTCGTCCAGGGAATCAGCCGTAGTTACTCCCCACCCGTCAAGCGAAGTTGGCAAGAAAGCTGCGGGAGCCACTAAGACAACCTTCGCGCCCAGCCGCGTGAAAACATCGATATCACTACGAGCAACTCGTGAATGTTTGATGTCACCGACAATCGCGACAGTTCGTCCCTGCATCGAATTCAATTCATTGAAGTTACGAGTGATTGTGTAGGCGTCTAACAGAGCTTGCGTGGGGTGCTGGTGCCAGCCATCGCCGGCATTGATCACCGCGGCATCAGTCCATTTCGTGATTTGGTGAGGGGCGCCACTTGACTTATGGCGAACCACAAACGCATCTACGCCCATCGCAGACAATGTCTCTATGGTGTCGCGCAAACTTTCACCCTTATTGACGCTTGAGGAACTGGCCGTGAAGGTCATGACTTCTGCTGACAGTCGCGTTGCTGCTGTTTCAAAACTCAGACGTGTTCGTGTGGAGTCTTCGAAGAACACGCTGGCTACCGTGCGACCCCGCAACGCAGGAACCTTGGGCACTGCGCGCGAATTGATTTCTGCCATGTGGTCAGCCATCGCCAAGATCGAGACAATGTCGTCAGTAGTGAGATCGCGGGTCGACAAGAGATGCTTCATGATGATTCCCCTGATGCAGTAACGACAGTAACTCCGTCTGGTCCGACACTGACTTCGTCAGAAAAGTGCGTTGGGATGTTCTTTCCCACATAGTCAGGACGAATAGGCAATTCTCGATGTCCTCGATCAACCATGACTGCCAGTTGCACAGCACGTGGACGCCCATGGTCATTCAGTGCTTCCAACGCCGCGCGTACCGTGCGCCCTGTAAACAAGACGTCGTCGACTAGTACGACAGTACGGCCAGTCAGATCAACAGGGATATCAGTGGGCGCAGAAAGGACTAGGGGGCGAAGACTGAAGTCATCTCGATACATAGAGATATCAACTGCTCCGAGAGGGACGGATATCGCAGGGGAAATCTGAGCGATGTTGTTATGGAGCCGGCTCGCGATCCATGTTCCGCCTGTCTGCATACCGACGATGACCACATCAGATAAATCAGAATTTCGTTCAACGATCTCGTGAGCGATGCGCTTCAACGCCTTGTCAACATCAGTGACGCCGAGAATCTCGGATGACGCTGTCGAGGTTGAACTCATTGCGCAAGTACCTCTGGAAGGACGGGCATGAAAAACGCCCCTCGCGAGGGGCGTGCGTGCATGAAAGATCGAGCCATATTGTCCTTCCGTTCGAGCCTCACAGGACCCGTTTTACGGTCGTTGCCACTGTAGCACGACAGAAGGACGGAGCGCTAGGGGGTCTTTCGGGCAAACAGTTGCCAGTAACTATTTGCCTTGTATTCATAGAAACCGGCCGAAACGGCATTCCAGTCCTTGAAATTTTCGCCATCAAGGTTGCGAGGCAGAAGCACAAATTCAATACCGTCAGCCAAGGGGCTACGTTGGCCTTCCTTCGACGTATCGGGGCCGTACATCACGATGCGAAACGGATTAGGAAACTGATAAATCTCTTTTCGGTGCGCCAGATGCGGAGCGGTGGAGTGCAGCACCGAGATCTTTGCATTCGGTGGGATCAGCTCATACATCTCGTCGGCAGCCACAGCTACTGGGTGCTCCGCCCCCCAATGCGGGTATTTATCCAACCGAAATGGCACGTATGACCACACCGATGCACTCCACAATGATGAGGCCACGACAACCGCAACGAGAAGGCGGCGCATACCGACTCCGACACGTCCAAGTCCCACGATGACCGCGATGAGTAATGCTGGAACTGCGACAAGTGAATAGTGGTACTCAATATGGAACTGATACCAAAAATTGCTCACTGTGTTGCCGACAAGCACCAGAACGCTGATCATTGCGACTTCGGGAGCAAGGAGACTCAGCAACGCAAACGGTGCAAACATCTTCCACCAGTACATCAATCGTCCTTCAGATGTTAGGTACTGAATCACATTCGTAGGGTTAGTAAAACTTTCTTTGATGAAACCGGAAAAACCACCAAATGGAATTCGCCAACCATTGCGTGTGGGAACCCCAATGAGATTCTTCATCAGAACAAACATGCCCAACAAAGCAGCAGAAATAGCAACGCCGATTGTAAGAATTCCACGGCGTGTTTCGCCG
>CAMDBY010000102.1 GCA_945889575.1 Bifidobacterium breve | reverse complement strand
CATCATCCGGTTAACAACTGATGCGCCCATGATTACTCCATCGGCGACTCGACTGGCTTCCACGGCTTGCAACGCATTTGAAACACCAACACCAATGAGCACAGGCTTGTTCGTAATCTTCTTCACTCGCGCGGCAAGAATAGTTGCAGTAAGAGCCAGCTCTGCGCGTTCACCCGTGACCCCAAGTAGACCTACGGAATACACGAAACCTCGCGCACGCTCTGCAACACGGGGAAGTCGATTATCAGGTGCTGTCGGTGCTGCAAGCATCACAGTTTCGATACCTGCTGCGTCTGCTGCTGTGCACCAATCCCCTGCTTCTTCAAGAGGTAAGTCGGGCACAATGGCCGCAGATACTCCGGCTGCGACAAGGTCACTAGCGAAACGTTCATGTCCTGCGTGAAACACTGTGTTGTAGTAACACATCACGGCCAATGGAATACCAACATCCAGAGTACGAATCTCCTGAAAAATTGAGACAGGTGTGGCACCTGCTTCTAATGCAATTTGGGAAGCTTTTTGAATAACCGGTCCATCCATTACCGGATCAGAAAACGGGATTCCAATCTCGATGGCGTCAGCGCCATTGGCTGCACACGCACGCACAGAATCAGCCCAACCCGGATATCCACCTGTGATGTACGGAACAAGACACTTGTCGCCACCATCGATTCGAGTACGCAATGTGGCTTCAAGCCGACCCGTCACGTGAGGTCTTTCAGGATTGACATCATTTGGCCGACATCCTTGTCGCCACGGCCGGACAGGTTCATTAGAACAGTCTTTCCTTGCATGTTCTTCGCTTCGCGACTGATCCACGCCATCGCATGAGCACATTCAAGAGCCGGAATAATTCCTTCTGATCGTGACATCAGTTGAAAACCGGCGATCACTTCGTCATCCGTGACGGTTGGGTATTCCGCACGACCAATAGACGCAAGATACGAGTGTTCTGGTCCGACTCCTGGGTAATCAAGTCCAGCCGAGATGCTGTGAGCCTCGGCAACTTGGCCGTACTCGTCTTGCATCAAGAAACTCTTCATTCCGTGCACAACCCCTGGTTGACCGCGCGACACCGCTGCTCCGCCAGCAGGTTCAACGCCAATCAATCGTGCAGGGGTGTCAATGAAGCCTGAGAAGATTCCCATTGCATTAGAACCCCCACCAACACATGCAACGACGAAATCAGGAGAGGTTCCGGTCGCATCATTCATTTGAACGAAAGCTTCGTCGCCAATTACTCGGTGAAACTGTCGAACCATAAACGGGTACGGATGAGGACCCATGACAGAACCGAGGCAATAGTGAGTGGTTTCTACAGAAGCCACCCAATCACGCATGGCTTCATTAACAGCATCTTTCAAGG
Organism: Bifidobacterium breve; assembly: GCA_945889575.1. GTDB lineage: Bacteria > Actinomycetota > Acidimicrobiia > Acidimicrobiales > Ilumatobacteraceae > UBA2093. Next base: position 4,839 of record CAMDBY010000102.1, on the reverse strand, counting down.
TTCTGCTTCCTGATGTCACAGCCTCAACTTCAGACCCCAACAAGCGCATACGGAAAACATTCAACTCTTGGCGAGCAATGTCGACTTCGCCCATGTACACCTTGCACTCAAGCCCCAATAGTGCTGCAGCCGTAGCTGATGCAACACCGTGCTGGCCAGCCCCAGTCTCGGCGACAATTCGCTTTTTACCCATGCGCTTGGCCAACAACACTTGACCGAGAACGTTATTAATTTTGTGTGAGCCGGTGTGATTCAGATCTTCGCGCTTCAAGAAGAGTCGAATACCTAATTGTTCGCTGAGGTTATGGCACTCGGTAATCATGCTCGGACGGCCCGCATATTCACGTAACAATTGGTCGAGGTCTGCACGAAACAACGGATCATTCCATGCATCTGCAAACGCTGCTTCCAACTCTTGACATGCTGGAACCAAGGTCTCAGGGACATAGCGGCCCCCGAATTCACCAAAGCGTCCGTCGGAACCTGGGGTCTGTAAAATCGACATCTTCCTATTCCACCACGCGATAGTCGAAATCACATCACCAATTGGTGCGACATGTCATTCGTCACGCCAGTCATACGGCACAAACTCACCACCGTCGTATTCCACAGGTGCGGCCGACTTGGCATTTTCAATAAACCGCTTCATCAGGATGGGGTCTTTACTTCCATGGCTTGACTCCACGCCGCTACTGACGTCGACTCCCCACGGGCGAACGATGGATATTCCGTTGGCTACGTTCTCAGGGGTTAGTCCCCCCGCAAGGATGATGTGAAGCCCCTCTGGCAACTCTGCAGCCATCTTCCAGTCAAAGACCGCCCCCGAACCTGGCTCAGGCGCATCAACCAAAATCATCTTTGTTCCAAATTCATGTGCGCGAGTTGCATCTACTGTTCCGGCGGATACAGCCTTAATAACCGTCCGTACGTGTAGTGACACTGCAGCTACATCAGCCGGGCTCTCATGACCGTGCAACTGAGCCGCTTTAACGCCGCTTGATTGCACTAGTTCAATGACACGTCTTGGGTGCTCATCGCGAAACACCCCTACAGTCAAAATTTCAGGCGGAATACGTCGTGTGATGTCGTAGACCTTCTGAACTGCAACTTGACGAACCGATGGCGCAAAGATAAAGCCAATCGCATCAGCTCCTAAAGCAACAGCCAGAAGAGCATCGTCTTCATTTGTGATTCCACAGATTTTTACGAACATGACCTAACGGTAGTCCTGCTACAACGAGCTAGTGAGCCTCATTGTCAACACAAAGATCTGACAGCGCTGCTTCGGGATTCGGCGACGTCACCAAATGCTCCCCAACCAGAATCGCGTCATAACCAGCGGCCCGAAGGGCAATAGCATCGTCGCGGCCACGCACCCCAGATTCAGCCACCTTGACCACATTATTTGGAATAAGTGGAGCCATACGCACAGCACGAGCTTGATCTACTGCAAAAGTGACAAGGTCGCGCTGATTGACGCCGACCATAGTTGCGCCAGCACGCATGGCAACATCAAGCTCGGCTTCGTCGTGCACTTCGACCAGTGCATCAATATCAACTTCACGACAAATTTCCAAATATGACGACAACTCCACAGGCGTAATCACAGCAGCGATCAACAACACACAATCTGCTCCCATGATTCGAGCATCACAAATATCACGTGCATCAACCGTGAAGTCTTTCCGAATGACCGGAACACTGCATGCAGCACGTGCCAACTGCAGATCTGACACAGAACCACCGAAATGATTATTGTCTGTTAATACCGACAGGCATGATGCTCCGCCTCGTTGGTACTGCAGTGCCAACGAGGCAGGATCCAAACTTGCATTCAAGTCGCCCTTTGACGGAGACCTCCGCTTAATTTCGGCAATCACAGCTAAATGTGGTGTTGCACGAATACTCGATGCGAAACCACGCGTGGGTACGCAACTTTTCGCTTCTGCAAGCAATTCGTCTAACGAACGTGAGTCGTTCTGTGAGCGCCGGCGATGCCACGCGACGATGTCGTCAAGGTACGTGCGCGTCATGTTAGTTCTGCACTCGTGCGAGACGGGTTAGAGGCCCTTGCCGCCAAGAGGCGTGAGAAAGAACATCTCTGGACGTCCACCCATGAATGGCGCAAGAGACTTACCGAAAGGACCAAACCAATCAGCAGTCATGTGGGCGTTCATTGCATCTTGGTTTTCATAAATCTCATAGATCCACAAAATGTCTGCGTTAGTGGCATCAGCATGAAGCACGTACATACGTGTGCCGGCTTCTTTGTTGACATGATCAAACGCGGCCTTAAAGGCTTCAGCGAGTTCGGCACCTTTACCCTCAGCTGCGGGAAGTTTTGCTAGCAATGCGACTGTACTCATGATGAACCATTCTTTCTGGCGCTACGCCAATCTGATGTGACGATATTACACGTCACCGTCGTAAGCCTAAAAGCCGAGAATCGACGTGACCTCGGAAAGCAGGCTCGAGATCGGCACTCGCACTTGTTCAGTTGAGTCACGATGGCGAATTGTTACAGCGTTGTCTTCTAAAGAATCAAAATCAACCGTGACACACAGCGGCGTACCGATTTCGTCTTGGCGGCGATAGCGACGCCCAATTGCTTGGGTTTCGTCGTAATCACACATATATCGCTGAGCCAAAGTCCCGTAAATCTCACGAGCAAGCGGGGTCAACGTATCTTTCTTTGACAAAGGCAAGACTGCCACCTTGTATGGGGCAAGGCGTGGGTGTAGCCGGAGAACTGTGCGAGGTTCGTCGTTGACAATATCTTCGTCATATGCCGCCAAAAGGAACGCAGCCATTGTGCGGTTCGCACCTGCAGCTGGCTCAACAACGTACGGGATATACCGTTCATTCGTGGCCTGATCAAAGAAGTCGAGCTTCTGGCCTGAAGCATTGGAATGTTGAGTGAGATCGAAGTCAGTACGTTGTGCGATTCCTTCCAATTCCCCCCACCCCCATGGGAATAAAAATTCAACATCACTGGTGCCGGCCGAATAGTGAGACAACTCATCAGCATCATGTGCACGAATGCGCAACATCTCTGCAGGAATGCCCAGTTCTATGTACCACTCAAGACGTGCCTTGCACCAATACTCGTACCACTTCGGACCGTCAGCTGGCGGAACGAAGAATTCCATTTCCATTTGTTCAAACTCGCGAGTACGGAAGATGAAGTTTCCTGGCGTAATTTCGTTACGGAAACTCTTTCCTACTTGTGCAATACCAAACGGTGGACGCTTACGGCTCGTTTGCAGCACATTCGAGAAATTCAAGAACATTCCTTGTGCAGTCTCCGGACGAAGATACACATCTGCACCAGATCCTTCAACAGGGCCAGCAGTGGTCTTAAACATCAAGTTGAAAGCACGTGACTCGGTAAAGGCACACCCCTTCATCCCCTGCGGGCAATCACGAGTCTCTATGTGGTCCTCACGGAAACGTCTCTTGCATACGGTGCAATCAACAAGAGGGTCAGAAAAGTTCTCTAAGTGGCCGGACGCTTCAAAAATTTGTGGCGGGCCAAGGATGGCAGCGTCGATAAGAACAGTGTCATCGCGTTGCTGCACCATGGTGCGAACCCACGCTTCTTTGACGTTACGCAGCATCAACGACCCCAATGGGCCGTAGTCATACGACGAGCGAAAACCTCCATAAATTTCAGCACTAGGAAAAACGAATCCGCGGCGCTTACACAGATTGACAATCTGATCGAGATCTTTAGCTGGCATAGCCTCTCAGCCTACAAGTGACGGTCGAACACTCCGAGGCTTCGTAGTCGTCGTTCAAGATGAGATTCCATTGCTTCCATCGCCAATTGACTGACTTCATGTACCGCAGGGGACTCTGGCAGCGCAAGCGCTTCATTCATCCGACCGCCGAGCACCATTCGCAAAAGATCGAGTGCCTGGGACGAAATAGGAACGCCAGATCGACACGCGGCGCAATGGCCCCCGCCTTCCAGCACATCAAAGGAAACAATATTTCCGGTCTCGCCACAACGAACACATGAGTCAATCTGAGGACCATGGCCTTCAATAGTCAAAAGACGCCAATAAAAGGCACCCAACATCAATGGCGAATGCCTTTCGTTGAGCGCATGTAAAGCCCGAGACAGAACTTCATACAAATGCGGCACAGGCTCTCGATCAGGAGTCAACTTATTGATTGCCTCCAACATCGACAGCCCTTGATTAAGTCGATCAAAGTCAGTGCGAAGCGCAGAATGAGTGTGCAGAAGTCGCACTTCGGAAACTGTGTCTAAGTCTTTACCTGATCGGAGAGACACATCAACATGACTCATCGGTTCTAATCGCGCACCGATTGATGATTTAGTTTTACGAACGCCCTTTGCTACAGCGCGAACCTTGCCGTGCTCTTGTGTCAGTAAAACAACAACTCGGTCCGCTTCACCAAACTTGTGGGAACCCAATACGACAGCATTGTCTCGGTACGTGCTCACGAATCGAGCCCGCCAAAACGCCGATGACGCCGATTGAAATCGTCAATGGCAAGTTCTAAATGATTTGCGGTAAAAGCAGACCAATCCAGATCGATAAATACAATCTCGCAATACGCCAATTCCCAGACCATGGACTCCGGCATCCGATCAGGAGGCCCTAGAACGAGCACCAAATCTGCATCTTGCGTTGCAGGTGCTAGCAGTGCATGAGTCAGAGCGTCTTCATCAATGCTGTCTGGATCAATACCTTGTAGTCGCATTGATTCGACGACCGATGCAAACCTACGATGTCCATCGGAAGACGGGTCAACGATGATGCTTTGCTTTGCAGAGCGATGCCATACATACCGCTCGCTGTATCCAACATC
>CAMDBY010000101.1 GCA_945889575.1 Bifidobacterium breve | reverse complement strand
GGACCAGCTGGAGCGATATCAATATCGGCTGCAGTCCATACGGCACGAATACCTGGCATTGACAACGCTTCGGAAGCATCAATGCCGGTGAGACGGGCGTGGGCCATTGATGAACGAACAAACGTGAGATGCAATGCGCCTGGCATTGGCAAGTTTGCAATGTATGTTCCCTCACCCGTTAAGAAACGAGGATCTTCAATTCGAACAACTCGAGTACCGAGAATGCTCACGCTGACCAGCCGCCATCAACAATAAATTCTGATCCGGTGGAATATGCACTGTCATCGCTGCCGAGATACAACGCAAGACGTGCAACGTGAATGGGTTCTGCTTCGTATCCGAGAGGAATACGTGTACGTACTGCTTCGCGAACACCTTCACCGGCTTCATCGAAAGTTTGCAGCATTGGAGTATCAATGATTCCCGGGTGAATTGAGTTCACACGAACACCAAATGGTGCCAATTCTTTTGCAACACCTTTTGTCATGCCGCGTACTGCCCACTTACTTGCACCGTACGCAAGAAAGCCGGGTGTGCCATTCAGGCCAGCGACTGACGAAATGTTGACAATGCTTCCCTTGCCACGATTCACCATGTGAGCAGCAACTGATTTCATTCCGAGGAATACGCCGGTGACATTGATGTCCATTGTGCGAGTAAATGCGGGAAGCGTTGTATCAAGTATTGAACCACGTTCAAAGATTCCAGCGTTGTTGACAAGAATGTCGATCTGACCGAATGTTTCGAGTACGGATGCAACGACTGCGTTCCAGTCATCTTCGCTGGTCACGTCGTGATGCAGGAAAACACATTTCGGACCGTCAGGAGACAAACGTTTGGCGGTCTCTTGGCCTACAGAATCAAGAACATCGCTAATGACGACTCTGGCCCCTTCATCGATAAAGAGTTGCGCTTCAGACGCACCCATTCCACGTGCGCCACCAGTGATTAGTGCGACTTTGCCTTCAAGACGAGATTTTCCCATGAGGGAATAGTACTCCCCGACTTCACCAAGCCTTTAGTGAACGATTCCGGCCTTGTCATCCGACCGAATCTGCAGTACCAGTCGTATCGCCACCACCACTAGCAATGAGGCAAACAGCACATTTGACACCGTGTCAGACATTCGCGCCGAGATCCATCCGCCGACAATGGCAGACGGAATTCCTGAGAGCCCGACGGTGGCCGCTGCACGTAAGTCAACATTCTTCTTTGTGCGATTTCGATACGTGCCCATGATGGATGTGGGAATAATGACCAAGACCGATGTTCCTTTAGCGATAGCTGCGGGCAGGTGCAACAACATCATCATCGCTGGCACCATGATGATGCCCCCACCTACCCCGAGCAATCCGGCGAGAATTCCAGTTGCGACACCAATTGCAATCAAGGCGACAATGTTGCCAATGGTCAAGACTCCGCGAGTTCCCGATTCGATGGGCAGAAAAAGACGTACTGCTGTGACGACCAAGATTCCTGCGAATGCGATGGCCAAAACTCGATGCGGCAAAATATTAAGCAATTTCGTACCAAGAACTGCCCCAACAAGTGCACCTGTTGCAAGACACAAGCCAACGCGCCAATCAACGTGATCATGGCTCCAGTACGTCACCAGTGAAGCCGCCGAGATAGGCAGCACCGCTGCTAACGAGGTGCCATGGGCGATGCGCTGATCCATCTTTGCGATAAGGACTAAACCAGGCACAATGAGGATTCCCCCACCAACGCCAAACATGCCCGATAAGAAACCAGCAGCTATTCCTACAAGGGCTACGGTGAGGAATGGCGTTGGTTGTGACGGTTGAAATGAACTTGGTTGCGTTTGCGACATTGAAATCTCCTCATAGATATTCCCACATCGCGGTTCATTCCGTAAGTTTCTAGGAATGAGAAACAGACCCTATTTTCTATGGCTGCCAATTGCGTTGATTTCTCTTTCTGCGTGTGCCTCATTTGGAGCAAAATCTCAGACAACTGATGAACGTGCCGCCGCGCTCGTTTCTCAAATCACATCGCACTGCACAGACTTGGACGCGCCCGAACTCGGTGAAGGAAAAATGTGTATCGATAATGGCTTCAGAATCAAGGCCGACGATTTTTCATTTTCTAATTGGGGACGATCTACAGAGGCTGATGCCAACGTCACAGTCCAAACCTTGATTGATCTCTTTGGCCATAGTGCAGTCTGCATCGATGGACCATCCACCGAATGCGTAATGCGGCCAACAACTGTGCAGAAGCTTGAAGAATGGAACAACGCTCTTGCTGGTGGACGGTGCGAAGGGTTAGCAACACTGAGTACTCGATTTCTTCTGAAACTTGATGACCCGACTACGTTCAACCCCACTGCAATTCGTGTCACTGACCTGCAGCGCGGAAATCAATTACTTGATTCCACAATTGTCTATTGGTGGGCCACACAATTTCTTTCCGAGGTATCCGACCGAGCAGCTACTTCTCGCACAAAGTCACCACTGCAATTGGTCGACGACCTCATTCAAGGCTTAGCCAATGGCGTTGGGTACACCGTTGGGTTGTATTTCGGATCCTCCGGACATTCCGTTACGCCATTTGCAGTGACACATCGTGGAAATGATTTCATCATTCATGTCTATGACAACAATTTTCCCGGCGTACGCAAAGAAATAGTCGTTAATGGAAATACAAACTCGTGGACATATGCGGCCGCACGCGCACAACCAGACGGAAGCAACCTTGATTGGGCTGGCGCGATAGGAACCTTGGAACTCACACCCATGTCGTCTCGCAGGGGGCCATTTGAATGTACCTTCTGTGCAACCTCAACTACCGCACCTGACACGGTGATCACCATTGCATCGCGCGATCCTGCCGCTGCTGGCTACACATTCATTACAACTCGCGATGGGCAACGTATTGAGGCCTCACCGGATTCGGTGATTAACACGATTACAGGTTCCACTTATGCCATCAGCAAGGGTTTAGGCGGTGGACTTGTCACTATTCATATTCCGAACACCATCACCGATTTTGATGTTGAAGTACGTCGAGGATCATCAGTCATTCCAGCAGCCGACGTGGTGGTGGCAATACAGCGCCCAAAGATGGCAAATATTCAAGTGTCTGGCGACTTAGCTCACACTGTTGTTGGTTCATCATCAAAAAGCACAACATTGATTGCAGTCCGCTCTGATTCAACTTCGGTATCCGCACCCATGGAGAATTCAGCCAGACTCAGCATTGCTTCTGGCGGTCAACTCTCGCGCACAGAATTACCTCGCGGGCACACTCTCCTGATTCGTCAAATAGAAGACAGTGCTATTGAAGTGGCAATCAAGGGCGAGAACGGCTCTGAGATCAGTTCCACATCACTTACCGCGTCAGAGAATTCTCCGGCAACTGAAGTAACACTTGCGATTAATGAATTAGGGGCAATTGTTGCAACTTCAGCAGACGTTGAACCAGTGCCAGTACGTGTTACAAGCGCCATCAATTTCACACCAGGGAAAAAGAAGCCATCACAATCGACAACAACGACGGACCCCACAAGCATCGAGATTGCACTGCCCGACTAGGCATCAACTATCTACTGAAATTGTGATGCAATGTTGGCCCAAATTGAGCCGTATGCATCAAGACGTTGTGCAGCACTTCCACCCAATGTGAAGTCAGGAACACATACTTCGTCAAATCCCTGATCCACGTATTGACCAATGGCATCAACAATTTGTGATGTGGTGCCCACAATGGATCGTTCCATCGGAACTTTTGTCTTCAATTTTTCAGCTGATGCTTCATCTGGTGTCACAAAAAAGAGTGCCTGTACAGATTTGCGCATCGTGTTGATGTCGCGACCTTCTTTGTCACAAGCTTCACGCAATTTCTGCATGACTTGTCCCGCGCCTTCAGGTGGTCCCCATGTATTCCACTCTTGAGCAAAACGTGCAGTGAGACGCAACATGCGTGGTCCACCTGTTCCGACAAGGATTGGCAAAGTTGACTGCACGGGCTTTGGTTCACAAGGAGTATCGATGATTGTGAAGTGTTTGCCAGCAAACGACACACGATCTTCAGACAACATGCGCGACGTGATTTCAATTGCTTCGGCAAATCTGTCAACGCGGTCTTTGTTTCCAAAGAGCTCGATACCAAATGCTGTGTGTTCATTGATTTGCCAACCAGCACCCATACCAAGAACGAAACGACCATTACTGATGCGATCAATCGTGGCGGCACGATTTGCAATCAATGCCGGATGATTCATCGTGGTTGGAGTCACTAATGATCCGAGACGAATTCGTGACGTAGTGGCAGCAAGTGCTGACAAGATACTGAAACACTCATGCATGTCACCGCCGATGGGTTCACCATCAGGAGTGTTCGGCATGTAATGGTCTGCGTACCACAGGCCATCCCAGCCCATGTTTTCTATTTCAGTAGCGAGGTCACGAACTTCAGTCCATGGGCGTTCGCTATTCGGCCAGATTGAAAACTTCATTGATGATTAACGAATCAGGATGGGCCGCTGAACATACCGCGGTATGTCTCTGGCTTTCCAGGAGATTCTTCACCTTCGTAGCGGTTGATCTCCGAGCGAGCCACAACATTCCAATGCACTTCGTCTGGACCATCGGCCAAACGCAATGTGCGCTGGCTTGCATACATACGTGACAGTGGAGACCATTGCGAAACACCTGTCGCACCGTGCATTTGAATTGCTTCGTCGATGATTGCGCACACACGAATAGGCACCATTGCCTTGACGGCACTAACCCAAATACGAGCTTCGGCATTGCCCATCGTGTCCATTGCCTTTGCGGCACGAAGAACCATGAGGCGACATGCTTCAATTTCGATACGCGCCTTTGCAATGACTTCTGGGTTCTTACCCAAACGAACGATTGGCTTTCCAAATGCTTCACGAGTAAGTCCACGACGAATCATCAGTTCAAGTGCACGCTCAGCAGCACCGATTGAACGCATGCAGTGGTGAATACGGCCAGGTCCGAGACGAACTTGTGAAATTTCGAAACCCTTTCCTTCGCCTTGCAAAATGTTTTCTTTTGGCACGCGCACACTGTTGAAACGAATGTGCATGTGTCCATGAGGTGCATCGTCTTCGCCGAACACTTCCATTGGCCCAACAATTTCAACACCTGGGGTGTCTTTTGGAACAAGAATTTGAGAGTGCTTGCGGCTAGGAGGACCATCAGGGCTAGTGAGCAACATCACAATAAAAATCTTGCAACGTGGGTCGCCTGCGCCTGATGCGTAGTACTTGTCGCCAGTGATTACCCACTCGTCACCATCAAGTTCTGCACGGCACTGAAGGTTCTTTGCATCAGATGACGCAACATCTGGCTCGGTCATGACATACGCAGAACGAATCTCGCCATTAAGAAGTGGCTTCAACCACTTTTCTTTCTGTGCAGGTGTTCCGACGCGCTCGAGAACTTCCATGTTGCCGGTGTCAGGAGCTGAACAGTTCAAGCTCTCTGATGCAAGCGGGCTCTTACCTAATTCAACTGCGATGTATGCATAGTCGAGGTTCGAAAGTCCTTCGCCTGTCTCTGCATTTGGCAAGAAAAAGTTCCACAACCCTTGTGCCTTAGCTTTTGACTTCACGCCTTCAAGTAATTCGAGTTGACCTGGCGCGTACTGCCAGCGATCATCTCTGTTTTCACCGAGAGCGTAAAACTTTGCGGCCATCGGCTCGACTTCTTCTGCAATGAACTTCTTCACAGCGTTAAACAAAGGCAGTGCCTTTGCCGACATTGCAAAGTTCAATTCTGAGTCGGTCTCGTTTCCTGTGTGCATTCCTGACTTTGGCATGATGTCCTCCTACGTAGGTCCCCAGCGCTGGGGTATCTAATGATGTTAGTTCCCAACGGACTGAATCTCCTGAGGCGAAGCCCCCTCGGTGGGTATCCCTCATTAATAAGGTCACGCCAATGACCACTAATGTTGTTAGGCACCTCCAGAAGGGTCCTCATGTCAAACAACGAGCAACCGAAACCAGCCTCTGTCCATACCAAGGCTAAGAACTCCACGGTTACCGCGCCTACGGATGCCGGCGACTTCGATCGTGCCAAGCGCGGCTTTATCGCTTCCCTTCCCACTGGCCGTATTACTGATGCCTCCGGCCGCATGGTGACAGATGTCAATAGGTACGACTTCCTTCGCGCTGGTGGCCCTGCACCAGAAACTGTTAACCCCAGCTTGTGGCG
>CAMDBY010000100.1 GCA_945889575.1 Bifidobacterium breve | reverse complement strand
ATGATTCCAAACACCACGACCCGCAATAGCCCTGTAAGGCGAGACATGGCAGTCCCAATTGCGACAATAAGTGTGTCCTTGAACATGACTGGAAGGTTATGCCCTGAAGAGAGGTGGAACGGGGTACGCAGGTCGTTAGCCCGATGCTTTCGATTCGAGCACCCGCCACTAGATTAGAAGACTTATGGATAACCGCATCGAATCTGTTCAAACTGTCCGTGACGGCCTCTAGGACGTCAATTACCTCGCAGACGACGGGATAGCTGGGGTTGTATTCCTAGCTGATCGCCTCGGAAAGCCGATTCTTGTCGAAGGCCCTGCTGGTACGGGTAAGACCCAATTGGCAAAGAGCGTTGCGGAAATGATTGGCGCAAAATTGATTCGCTTGCAGTGCTACGAGGGACTTGATGAATCGAAGGCGCTCTATGAGTGGAACTACAAGAAGCAGTTGTTGCGCATTCAGGCCGACCGTAACTCTGACGCGTGGAATGACATTCACGACGACATTTTCGGTTCTGAATTTCTTTTGACTCGTCCTTTATTGGAAGCAATTACCTCAAAAGAACCAGTAGTTCTCTTAATTGACGAAGTTGACCGCGTAGAAGTTGAAACAGAAGCTTTATTGTTGGAAATTCTGTCGGAATACCAGGTGTCAATTCCTGAACTCGGAACAATTACTGCTACTCAGATTCCTTTGGTGTTCTTGACTTCAAACAACACCCGTGAATTGTCAGAAGCACTCAAGCGCCGTTGCTTGTTCCTTCAGGTTGATTACCCACACATGGATCGTGAAAAAGAGATTGTTCTTACGAAGGTTCCTGGAGTCACCGAGATGCTTGCAGATCAGATTGCACGCATTGTTCGTAGTATTCGTCAGATTGACCTGAAGAAGGCTCCATCGGTTAGTGAAACTATTGACTGGGCACGCACATTGGTATTGCTTGGTATTGGCACTATCAATGCTGAGCAAGCCAAAGAAACTCTTCACGTGCTCTTGAAGTACCAATCAGATATCGCAAAGGCAGCCAAAGAGCTGTCTGACGACTGAATCGATCGGCGCTGACGCATGCTCGATCTTCTGTCCGGGTTCATCATTGAGTTGAGAAATGCTGGTTTGCCAGTAAGTCTCACGGAGAACCTGGATGCCATGCATGCCATTTCGCATATTCCCCTAGAGGACCGCGAAGCATTTAAGTACGCACTCGGGGCAACCCTTGTGAAGAACAACGCTCACTGGCGTTCATTCGAGACTGTCTTTGAGGTGTACTTCAGTTTGCGCGGGCCGGAATATTCCATTAATGACGGTGACGGAGAAGGCAGCATCGACGATTTGTTGCAACAGATGCAAGAAGCCCAGATGAAGGGCGAAGGCAATGGTGGCGCTGGCGGAATGGATTCGCTCACACCTGAAGAACTCATGAACATTCTTATGAATGCTCTGATGAACGGCGACCAAGCTCTCATGCGCGCGTTGGCCCGTCAAGCAGTGCAGCGTTTCGCCGGTATGGAACCAGGTCGCCCAGTAGGGGGCACGTATTACCTCTATCGCACACTACGTAATCTTGATCTTGACGGCATGCTCGACAAGCTCATGGAGGCAAGCAAGAAAGAAGTGGGCGGCGATCTCACCAAACTTGAAGAGCGTCTTGAAAAGGACGAATACAACGACCGAATTGAAAAGTTCAAACAAGAAGTTGAAGCTGAAATCCGCCGTCGCTTGGTAGCTGATCGCGGAGCAGAAGCAATGGCCAAGACATTGCGCAAGCCTCTTCCTGAAGATGTCGAGTTCATGCATGCAAGTCGTGATGAAATGCAAAACCTTAAGAAGTCACTTCAGCCGTTGACCCGTAAACTCGCTGCTCGATTAGCGCGTAAACGCCGTCACGGCCGCAAGGGGCCTCTTGATTTTCGCAGCACAGTTCGCCACAGCCTTGCCTATGGTGGCGTACCTGCTGAACCGAAGTTCAAATACCCACGTCCTGCCAAACCAGAGTTGATAGTCATTGCAGATATCTCAGGTTCTGTTGCCGCGTTTGCCCGGTTCACATTGATGCTGGTGTACGCAATCTCGGGCCAATTCTCCAAAGTTCGCTCGTTTGTTTTCATCGACGGAATTGATGAAGTTACTGAATACTTCAAGAAGACCGAAGACATCTCAGAGGCGATTCATCGCATCAATACAGAAGCTGACGTGATTTGGGTTGATGGCCACTCTGATTACGGTCATGCCTTTGAAGTCTTTTGGGATAAGTACGGAAAAGAAATTAATCCAAAGTCAACAGTTCTGTTGCTTGGTGATGCTCGCAACAATTACCACGCGTCTCAAGCGTGGGTTATTAAAGAGATTCGCCAAAAAGCACGCCATGTCTACTGGTTGAACCCGGAACCGCGTTCTTATTGGAATACCGGTGACTCAATTGTTGGTGAGTACGGCACTCATACCGATGGTGTCTATGAATGTCGCAACCTGCGTCAATTAGAGGCATTTGTCGAGAAGTTGGCGTAAGTCGCTGTGTCCAACACTCGACTCGTACTGATTCGCCATGGTGAATCACGAGCAACAGTTGAACGCTTTCTCGGGGGATCGCGTACTTGCACTGGCCTCACTGATTTTGGTCGCCTACAGGCACAAGCGTTGCGCGACCGTCTCATAACCGGGCGCGATGTTTCAGCAACTGTTTTAATATCTAGCAATTTTCCGCGAGCCGTTGAGACTGCTCAAATCCTGGCGCCAGCTCTTGGTTCGATGCCTATTCAAATTGATCCCGGTTGGGGAGAACACGACCCAGGTCCCGAACTAGACGGAATGTCATGGGACGTCTACATAGACAAGTTTGGTACACCAACATGGTCAGACCCTGATGAAGTGATGTTCCCAGGCGGAGAGACTGTTGGACAATTTCATATCAGGGTTGTACGCACGTTGCGCGAAACCGTTCGCAAACATGAAGGTGACACGATTGTTGTCGCTTGCCATGGTGGAGTAGTTGACGCTGTCATGCGACATACTTTGCAGATGCATCAAACAGGCAAATTCGAACTCCATACTCTCAACACATCGATTACTGAGATTGTTCATATAGAAGGAAGTAAGTGGAGGCTTGTTCGGTATAACGATGCAGCGCATCTAGCAGCGCTTCAGACTGTTACTTCGCCTGATTCGTCGGCGTCGTAAATATGACAACGCAATTGCCAATTGTAGTTATTGGCGGCGGAACGGCTGGGTGCACTGTTGTATCCACGCTTGCAGCAATGACCACTCAGCCGATCGTTCTTATTGAACCTGGTTCACCCAGTGTGCACGATGATGAATCTGCGTTCTTTACTGTTCTGTCCGACGAGGCATTGTCTCGTGAAGTGCAGACAACGTTGGTTGATGGTGGCATGGACATGCCGTATGTGCAGGCTCAGGTTCTCGGTGGAGGAAGTGCCATCAATGGATTGTTATTGACTGGTGAAGAGCCATCTTTCCTGTCTGGTCTTACTCGAATGGCGACGGAAGAAGATTGTGGTCAAGTGGGCACGGCGTTACTTGCAGAGAACGGACGATTCAGCAGATTGTGGTGGAACGGTGGACGCTGGAACCCTGGTCGTGCCGTGCAGCATTTGGTCGAGGAAGGCAGGGTGACGGTTATTCCAGAATCAGTCACATATCTGGAACATGCTCAGCGAGTAATCAAAGTCGCTCACACCACAAACGAAGCTATTGAAGGATCACTCTTTGTGATGTGCGCGGGTGCACTTGCAACGCCTGCACTGTTGCTGCACTCTTCGCTCGAGCGAGCAGTCTCCGGTATTGGTGACGGATTACAAAATCATCCCACCATTACGTTTACTCTTGTCTTGAAGGACACTGTGTCGCAACGATTTGACGCCACTGTGGTGCGTGAATCGTGCTCATCGTCTGGCGCTGATTTACTAACTGTTGCCTACGAAAGAACTAACGCGGATAATACGACATCCGGACTGCTATCTGTCTCGCTAATGAATCCCGAGTCTCGAGGCGGAGTGTGGCGATCCAACACGGCGATGCAGCATGATTTCAATATGTTGGCAACCATTCGCGACAGAGTGGCAATGCGCGAGGCTGTACGTGAACTGATTTCTACAGCGATGAGTGCTTCCTTTTCTGCAATTTCTCACCAGGTATTGGTTGATTCTGAGGGAACCTCGGTGGAAGTGCTTGACGCAATGAAGAATGCTGAGTTGGATGAATGGATCGCAGTCCATCTGACTGTTGTGTCGCATGCTGCGTCGTCCTGCCATGACATTGTTGACTCCGATGGCAAGGTGCGAGGCGTTGGAAATCTCTACATAGCCGATTCGTCTATATTGCACAGTGTGCCACCATGTTCGCCCGCCGGACCAGTGGTCATTGAGGCGGCGCGAATTGCGCGGGCAATAGGGGAGACATTGACATGAGCTACACGCTGGGACTGCACGAATTGGGCGATGGCTGTCATGCGTATCTGCAGCCAGATGGTGGTTGGGGTTGGTCTAATGCTGGGCTAATAGTTGGCGATGGGGCTTCTTTGTTGGTCGACACTTTGTTTGATCTCAAGATCACCCAACGCATGCTCGACTCGATGGTCTCGGCGACTCGCGGAGCACCTATAACGACAGTCGTGAACACTCATGCAAACGGAGACCACTGTTACGGCAATGAGTTAGTTGTCGGTGCAAACATCATTGCTTCGCAAGCCACTGCCCATGAGATGTCGGAAGTGCCCCCGGCAATGTTGGCAGCTTTGAATAGCGCACCAGGAGAAATAGGCGATTTGTTCCGACATTTTTTCGGTGAGTTTGATTTTGACGGCATTACACCTGTGCTACCGACAACTACTTTCACTGGGAAATACAGTTGCGAAGTTGGAGGACGTGTAATCGAATTGGTTGAAGTCGGTCCTGCTCACACGCAGGGCGACACGTTGGTATTTGTTCCTGATGCAAAGACTGTGTACACCGGCGATATTTTATTTATTGGTGGAACCCCAGTTGTATGGGTCGGGCCGCTGGATAACTGGATCGCTGCGTGTGACCTTATTTGTGCCTCTGATGTTGACCACATTGTTCCTGGGCATGGTCCGCTAACCGACAAGGCGGGAGTTACAGCAATTCGTGACTATCTCTCATTTGTGCAGAGCGAAGCGACTGAGCGATTTAACGGGGGCATGGACGCATGGGATGCAGCGCGAGACATTGCTCTCAACGGATTTGAAAAATGGGGAGAGTTTGGTCGGCTTGCAGTCAATGTTGACACCGTGTACCGATCATTAAGCCCTGCGCATAAGAGCCCAGATGTCGTAGAACAGTTCAGGCGGATGTTTGCGCTTGAACTGAAGCATTAACCTGCGAAAGTTTTCTTCGGACCACCACAACCCATGCGGCGAGTGCAACCATGCTGAAGAAGAACCATTGAAACGCGTATGACAGGTGTGATCCTTCGTCAAGTGGGGGGAGAGGAACTTTGGCAGGCCACTGCGATTTGGCCGCAGGCGATTCTTGAATCAGTTGTAAGAACATTGGTTCGATAGTGCCACCGACGTGTACAGAAATAAGGGGAACATCAAAACGCTGAAACTCGGTGTTGCCTGCCTCTTTGGAATCAATTGGTCCGAGTGCTGACCGAGTCTGGGAAGCACGAAGGTATCCGACAATTTCTATTTGCCCTGTCGGTGCTACAGGCGTCGGCATAACAAGCGGCACGAACCCTCTGTTAACAAGGATGGTCCGATTGTTCAGCGAGGTAAAAGGTACTGCAGAGTTGTATCCGGCAGATCCATCTTGTGAACGATTGATGATTGTTACAGCCTTAGACGAATCGTACGAGCCAGTGATGCTGACGCGGACCCACTCGTTCGTTGCTTTGTTCCATTTAGTGGGAACGGCTTGGTCAAGGGTTTGAAGTGGGGCTGATGTGTGTGCTCGTAGAACTGAATTGAAATTTTCTTTTTCCTCGAGACGGTTCAACTGCCAAAAACCAAAATTCAGCATTAAAAGAATGAGTGACACAGCGCCGACATGAATCAGGATCCAACGAGGAGATAGCAGTGTGCGTACCATGCGATTGCAACACTATCGGCGTCAGATATAGCGAGTACGGTAGGTGCCGTGGGGCACAGGGAATACACCGAAGACAGCATTGATTCTGAGTTTTGGCGGGAGGTGTTCGGCGCAGATGTCTCTGCAAGCCCTCCTAAACGAATTGGCGAGGGC
>CAMDBY010000099.1 GCA_945889575.1 Bifidobacterium breve | reverse complement strand
CGATGAATTGTTAGCAGGCTTTTTCAGCGAAGGACACTTTCGTTGTGACGAGGTAGTTGTCAACAGCCGTTCCGACGCAATCGTTAGAGCCGTATCCAGTGTGACGATCTTCGGATACAACGATGAGCCGACCATCTTCAAGAGTTGATGCCATTTTTCGTGAACTTGCAAGTGGGGTAGCGGCATCTCCTGTGGTGCCTACAACAATGATTGGGCCAGCACCTTTGCCGGTGATCTCTATGCGAGGGTCTGGTTTAGCTGGCCAAAAGACACAGGTGTAGCCGCCGGTGAAACTAATGCCAAGTCGAGGCGCGGCTTCTAAGAATTTAGGAATGTACGAATCGGTTTCGTCAACTGTCTTTGGACCTGGGTCATCAAGACACATGATGGCGTTAAATGCCTCTAACTCGTTTCCATATTTTCCATCAGGAGAACGTCGGTAGTACGAATCAAAAAGTGACAGCAAGCCAGCCCCATCGCCCTTTTGTGCATCAGCAAGTGCAATCTCAAGTTCTTCCCACATTGTTGATGAATACATTGCTTGCGAGACCGCTGTATATGCAATTGCTTGGTTTACCGATACGCGACTTTTTGAAACGACAAGTGGGCGTGCGTCAAGTTCTTTGATTAATGTATCGAAGGCACCTTCAGCGTTGCCGTTGTTGTAAAACGGGCACTTCTTGTCTGCGGAACATTTAGCTAGGAATTTTGTGAATTCAGTTTCGAATCCTTTGGCTTGGTCAAGGCCACCCTGCATGTAATTCGACGTAGGGTCGGTTGCGCCATCAAGAACTGCTGCACGGACGGTGCTTGGGAACATAGTGGCCCATGTGGCGCCTAATTCGCTGCCGTATGAAAAACCAAAATAAGTAATTTTCTCTTCGCCAAGTGCTGCACGAATCATGTCCATGTCACGCGCACTTGCATTGGTAGAGATGTACGGAAGAATTTCACCGCTCTTTTTTTCGCACTCGTCATTGAACGCTTTCGAGATGTCAACCAGAGTCTGATGCTGTGCTTCGTTCTGTGGAGATGGGTCCAACGTGAAGTATTTGTCGTAGTTGTCAACACAATCAACTGCTGGCGTGGATTCACCTGTTCCACGTGGGTCCCATCCGATGATGTCGAAGGCGTCAATCAATGCGGTACTGAAATAGGAGTCGGCATTTTCAGGAAGATCAGTTCCCCCAAATCCAGGCCCGCCGGGGTTGACAAGCATGGAACCAACTCGCTGCGTACGAAAATTCGCCGGGTGCTTGACCAGTTTGAGTGAAAACGAACCTTTGGAAGGGTCGTTGTAGTCAAACGGCACGCTCAAACGAGCACATTTCAGCGGATCAAGAGAATCTCCCGAACAGGATTTCCACTTGAGAGTGCCACCTTCGGCTGGGGCATAGAGAGTGGACGGTGGCGTGGGCGTATCTGACGTGCTGTCAGGCGCACTGGAGCCAGAGGAACATGCGCTTGCCATCACAATGAGGGCACCAACAGCAAGACAACGACGCATCACAAGTAAGAACACTAGGCGTAGGAACGCCCGTAGCCTTAACAGGGTGCGTATGGGTCCCCACATGATGTTGCCAGGAGATGGTGCTGCGGTAAAAGGCGCAAAAGTTCAGCGGGCATCATTGCGCAGGGTATGGGTCTTTGCGGCTCCCTATCGGTCAGACATCATTGTCTTTCTCGCCGCTATCTGCGTGTCAGCGCTCTTGGCCCTTGCCCCGCCGTTGTTGTTCCGAGCAATTCTCGACCGTGCAATTCCGCAAGCGAATCGGGGTCTCATCACGACACTTGCCGTCATTCTTGTATTTGCTGCAATTGCAGATGCTGGGCTGGCCATTGTTCAGCGGTGGTTGAGTTCCCGTATTGGTGAAGGCCTCATCTATGACCTGCGAGTTGCTTTGTTCGACAAAGTTGAACAGATGCCTATTGCGTTCTTTACTCGTACCCAAACTGGTGCGCTTACTAGTCGTCTAAACAATGACGTCGTTGGTGCACAGAATGCCGTTACCAACACCCTGGGAAGTGTTGTCTCAAACGTTGTGGTGTTGGTGACAACATTGGCAGCGATGCTCGCGCTTGAGTGGCGTTTAACGCTGCTGTCCCTCATTGTTTTGCCGTTGTTTATTGTTCCTGCGAAACGAGTTGGGCAAAAGTTGGGCTCCATTGCTCGTCAGCAAATGGATATCAACGCCGAAATGAACACGCAAATGAATGAGCGTTTCAATGTTGCTGGTGCAATGGTCGTGAAATTGTTCGGACGTCGTGAGCGTGAAGTTGCAACGTTCTCAGGTCGTGCCGCCGGAGTCCGAGATACAGGTATCAAAGCCGCTTTGTATAGCCGTGTTTTTTTTGTGGCACTTGGTCTTGTTGGTGCAATGGGCGCTGCAGCCATTTATGGCATTGGCGCACACCTCGTGGTGTCTGGTGGAATCTCTGCTGGAACTCTCGTCGCAATGGCAGCTTTCGTGCAACGTATTTACCAACCACTCACTGGTTTAACGAATGCACGTATTGAAGTGATTACGGCATTTGTGTCATTTGATCGGGTGTTCGAAGTTCTTGATGCACCTGTTGCAATTTTCGATCGCCCTGGCGCAGTTGATCTTGTAGATCCGCGCGGTGAAGTTGAATTTGCAAATGTGGTGTTTCGTTACCCACCTGCATCAGCATCGTCTGTCGCTTCGTTGGAAGCACCTGGCACACAAAGTAGTGACCCTGATGTCGATGTGTTGAAGGGTCTGTCGCTGAAGATTGCCAGCGGAGAAACGATTGCCATTGTCGG
Organism: Bifidobacterium breve; assembly: GCA_945889575.1. Taxonomy (GTDB): domain Bacteria; phylum Actinomycetota; class Acidimicrobiia; order Acidimicrobiales; family Ilumatobacteraceae; genus UBA2093. Next base: position 3,451 of record CAMDBY010000099.1, on the reverse strand, counting down.
CTCTAGTGGGTCCGGGAAGAGCACTCTTGCAACTCTGGTTCCGCGTTTATATGACGTCACCAGCGGTGTCGTACGCGTTGATGGAATAGACGTTCGTGACCTCACGGGTGCTTCGTTGCACGATGCCATTGGTGTTGTTACTCAAGATCCGCATCTCTTTCATGAATCAATCGGTGACAACCTTCGGTACGCAAAGCCTGATGCAACACAAGCAGACATTAAAGCAGCGTGTGTTGCGGCTCGCATACACGACACCATCGCCGGCTTGCCAGACGGGTATGCCACTCTGGTGGGTGAGCGCGGGTACCGATTATCAGGTGGAGAAAAACAACGCGTCGCTATTGCTCGAATGTTGCTGAAGAACCCCGCCATCATGATTCTTGATGAAGCAACAAGCCATCTCGACAATGAGAACGAGGCCTTGGTGCAAGAAGCCCTTGAATCTGCGTTGTATGGCCGAACTGCCATTGTGATTGCCCATCGTCTTTCCACTATTCGCGATGCAGACCGAATCGTGGTTCTTGATGACGGTCTCATTATGGAACAGGGAACGCATGATGAACTGATGGCACTTGATGCCATGTACGCATCACAAGTTCGTGCCGGTGGTTCCTTCGGACTGTCTGCGCCTTCCGTAGAGTAGACACAATGGCAGCCGAGGTCGAATTCATCAATGGGGTTCCGTCGTTCAGTGTCGGACAATTCACTGAAGTTCTCAACCATGTTCTCAAGGCATCCTTTGATGAAGGTGTCTGGGTTGAAGGTGAAATTCAGGGTTTGCGTAAACCAAACCCCCATGCATATTTCACATTGATTGAAAACATCGACAGTGTTAAAGCTCAACTGAATATCAACTTGTTCGCAGGCCCTCTACGTAATGTGCAAGCCAAATTACGTCAACAAGGAATCGAACTCAAAGATGGTCTAAAGGTTCGCCTTTTCGGCCGCGTTGAATATTACGGACCGTTCGGAAAATTGAACCTCATCGCTTCAGATGTCGATACGCAGTTTTCTGCCGGTGATGTCGCCGCAAAACGTGAAGAACTTCTTCGTCAGCTCATGGAAAAGGGCGTTGACAAAATCAACAAACGAATTCCAGTTCCCTTGGTTCCATTGCGACTCGGAATAATTTCGTCCAGCCAAGCTGCTGGGTGGGCTGATGCTCAACAGCATCTCACCGAATCCGGAATCGGATTTGCAGTCACATTCTGTGATGTTCGAGTTCAAGGCGACTCTGCTGTGTCACAAATTGTTGCTGCACTCAATTCACTCTCGCGCCGAGACGACATTGATCTCGTCATGTTGATGCGTGGTGGTGGTTCAAAAGGCGACCTCGCCGCATTCGATGATGAACAAATAGCGATGGCTATTTCGAAATGTTCTCATCCGGTGTTCACAGGCATCGGCCATGAAATTGATACAAGCATCGCTGACATAGTGGCGCACACCGCAAATAAGACGCCAACGGCATGTGCTCAGTCAGTCATTGCGATTGTTGAGAGCTTCTTGTCGGAACTCTCGTACAGTGCCGGTTCATTACGGTCTCTTACACAAACAGCTGTAGAGCGTGCTCGGTCTCGCATTGCTGTATCAGTGGAACGCCTTCGTACTCGTCCGCGTACCGCTCTCGAGCGTCAATCACAAAAACTAATGATGCATGCTGCATCGGTTCGTTTGCTTGACCCTGTCACCACCATGGCTCGCGGTTGGAGCATCACGCGCGATTCTTCGGGCAATGTAGTTCGTTCAATTTCAGATATCAAAAAGGGTGACACCGTTGTCACTGCGCTTGCCGACGGCAGCATCACCAGCACAGTAGAAGGAGTTGCCTAATGGCCGCTAAGAAAACAACACAAGGTGCACCAGCAGGGTATGCAGAAGCAATGACAGAGATTGAATCAATCCTGTCTCAGCTTGATTCCAATTCCATCGATGTTGATGTGTTAGCTACCAAAGTAGAACGTGCTTCTTTTCTCATCACGTGGTGCAACGAACGAATCACCGCAGCGCAACTTACTGTTGACACGCTTGTCGCAGACATTGAATTTGAAGAGTCAGATTTCGATGAAGAAGACGAAGACGAATGAGCGAAGCCAGCGCAATTATTTCGCGCGTAAATGATGTCCTTACAACCGCTGTCGACAACGAACGACTGACATGGACACGAATTGATGAAGATCTTGAAACAGTTTTCGATGAGATTGAATCGTTAGTTCTTGGTGGTGGCAAACGCCTACGGCCACAATTTGCCTATTGGGGTTGGGTAGCAGCAGGTGGTGACCCAGAGGACGTTCAACAGTTTCGTATTGGTGCAGCCATTGAGTTGTTGCACGTGTTCGCTCTGTTTCATGATGATGTCATTGATGATGCAGAGACTCGTCGCGGCAACACCACTACCCACCGGCGCATGGCGGATATGCATAGTGCCGAGAAGATGGCAGGGGAATCACGACGATTCGGCGAAGGCGCAGCAATTCTGATTGGCGACATTACGTATGTCATGTCTGACAAGTTGATGGATGAAGTGTCACCGGCTGCGCGCTCTATCTGGCATGAACTCCGTATGGAGATGAATATCGGCCAGTATCTCGACACCCTTGGTTCGGCACGCCGCGAACGACGTATTGAAATAGCCGAACGAATTTGCCGCTACAAGAGCGCCAAATACACAATCGAACGCCCACTACATCTTGGTGCTGTCGCAGCGAATGTAGAAGCCGGATCTGCACTTATGCCGATGATGTCTGCATATGGCTTGCCGCTTGGTGATGCGTTTCAAATGCGTGACGACATGTTGGGCGCTTTCGGAGATTCTTCAATCACAGGAAAACCTGTTGGTGGAGATTTTCTGGAAGGAAAGCCGACACCGATGCTGGCTCGCGCATACGCACTTGCATCAGCTTCGCAATTGAAGATTCTCGACACCATCGGAACTCCAGGAATGTCGCATGATGATGTGGCAGCAGTGCAAGAAGTTGTTTCAGCAACCGGTGCAGTTGCTGAAATGGAATCACTCATTGTTTCTCTACGTGACGAAGCAGTTGCGTCATTGGATAAGCAAATGATTCAGGGCGCTGCATATGAAGCCCTGCTTGAACTTGCAGACGCTGTCACTCAGCGCGATATCTAAATAGCGATTTCTATAACCAGGTAGGGCTACCCCTACATTTGCGTGATTTGTGGACAAACTGCCGAATCTCCAAAGAAGGTGCGGCGATAATGGAGAGACTGGTGCCAAGAGTGATATTGCATTTTGTTTTGACAAAGGGAGCGGATGATGCATCGATTAATCCGCGTAGGTGTTGCTGTTGCGTTGTTGGTGGGTGTGTTGTGGTCTGGTGGGGTGGCTGAAGCCGCACCGCCTACGACGGTGACATGGAAAGTTTCTTCGTTAAATAAGGGTCAAAAAACGAGTTTGTCAGCTCTGGTTTCAACGAATTCACCGGGAAAG
>CAMDBY010000098.1 GCA_945889575.1 Bifidobacterium breve | reverse complement strand
AACTGGTTGTGTGCTCATGGCAAATCTCGAATCGCTTGTTCAAGATCATCTGCGATTGCATTGATGAGATCAGTTATGTCACTGTGATGCTGTGTGAGATGAAGTTGTGGTTGGTCGAGGGAATCAGTCAGTACACCGATTGCTTCTGTTTGAGCCGCTGCACGTAGAGACAAATACTGATACGCCTCGCGAGTTGATGGAAGCAGCATTGCTTCGTCAACACGGGGAACCGCAGGGTTGCATTTGTTGACAACGATGGGGGCAAGTGCAATGTGTGCTTTTTCCATCAGTTCGTCTGCTGCTTCACATGTTTCAGTGACGGGCGTGATGGCTGCAGTTGTCACCAACATCACCTTGCACCGAGCTGAGTCGCTGAGCATGGTCAGCACTTCGTCAGCTTGTTGACTGATTGGCCCTGACCCAATGGCCCGCTTCAATTGCACGGGGGCTCGCACTAAATCGAGCGCATGACCAGCCGCTGGCCCGTCCACAATGATCACGCCGTTCGGTCGTTCATTCTCGAACGCCTTGATGCGCCCCAGGACCAAAAGGTCGTCAAGCCCGGGAGCTGTGGTGGCCACTAATTCCATGATTCCCGAGCGTGCCAATTGGCGGGAAATCAGACCTAACCCTTTGGTAGCAAGGTAATCAGCCAATGCCCTGCCTGGGCTAACGGTGATCTGCTCGAGCTGAACATGGGGCGCGAGGCCGTTTGCTGGCTCATCCAAAGTGATCAACAGGGTGCGAAATCCACTACGGGCCGAGAGCTGGGCAAGAGAGGCGGCAACGGTCGATTTCCCAACGCCGCCTTTACCAGCGACAATTAGGACACGCTGTGCCGTGAAAAAAGGGTGTAGTTCCATAACGAAGGAGAGACCATTGAGGGTAGGCGCAAAAAGACGCATCATGTGCGGACTGGCACTTGTTATTGCTGGGCCAGCGCTCAGCTTGATGACAGGCCACGGTGCAAGCGCGGCTGACAACTCAGCGAAACTTGCCCCCGTTGATGTGGTGGAAGTCAGCGGGCTTATTGACAGCATCGTGGCGGACTCCATTGAGAAAGCAATTGTTCGCTCGCAAAACAACGGCGCACAGGCGGTCATCTTTCAACTGAACACACAAGGTGCTGTTGTCGGGCGCGATCGGATGACCGAAGTTCTTACTGCAATTTCAGCATCAAAAATTCCTGTTGCAATTTGGGTGGGACCAAGTGGAGCCCGCGCATACGGATTGCCTGCACAGATGTTGGCAGTAGCTGACGTGACAGCAATGGCACCTGGCGCACGCATTGGACGCACCGGCGCAATGTTGTCTGTGAACGGTAGTCAAGTGACGTTTGGTGCTGCAGATGAAAAATTACAAGCTGGCTCTCTAGGTTTTCTGGATGCACGCGAACAAAAAGTTCTGAAGTTTTCTACTGATGACCGTGGTGTTCCTGTTTTGCGCAACATGTTGTATGCACTTGACGGACTTAACATTCGCTCTATCACTCTTGACACCGTGTCTGATGCATTAGATGCAAAGGGACAAGTCACGCGTGAAGCAACCACAGTTCGCTTCTTCAAACTCGGTCTTATGCCTCGCTTGTTGCACACCGTTGCAAGCCCACCATCAGCACTTCTTCTCGTCACAATCGGGCTTGCGTTGTTGCTCTTTGAGTTCTTTACTGCTGGCATTGGTATCGCTGCCTTTGTTGGTGCTGTATGTCTGATACTCGGATGCATGGGAATTGGCGCCCTGTCGATGAGTGGTGTCGGCATTGCATTTCTCTTGGCCGCGTTCGTGGCATTCGCAGTCGATGTACAAGTGGGTGTACCACGAGTCTGGACAGGAGTCGGCCTCGTGTCGTACATCATTGGTGCGTTCACCATGTTCAGAGATGTTGACGGAATCACCATGCGACCAGGCTGGCTATCGATGTCTGTCTGCATCATCAGCGTTGCACTGTCGTTCATTGTGGGTATGCCTTCGATGGTGCGCACACGCTTTGCAACTCCAACTATCGGTCGTGAGAACCTCCTCGGCACCGTTGGTGTTGCAGTGGGCGCTGTGAACCCAGAAGGAACTGTGTTAGTAGATGGCGCGAAATGGCATGCACGTACGAACCGCGCAACGCCGCTGGCGGATAATGACCAGATGCGAGTCGTTGCTATTGATGGCATCACATTGGAAGTGGAACCACTTGAAGGCGCAGCGAAGGATTATCGCGAAGCTCGGTCAAAAAGCTAGAAAATGTTCCTATTGGTCGTTTCGCTAGTTGTGGTAGTGCCACTGATTGAGTTGTACGTCATTGTTCAAGTCGGTCATCAGGTGGGTTTGCTGCCCACCGTGGCGTTGCTCATTGCTATTTCGGCGGTCGGCACATCCTTGGTAAAACGTGAAGGCATGCGTGTTTACAAAGACTTCACTGCGGCTATTCAGCGTGGGGAAGAACCATCAACACAAATTGTGCATGGGGTCTGTGTCTTGGCTGCCGGCGTATTTCTGTTTGCCCCTGGGTTTATTTCTGACGCGCTAGCCATCACACTCTTGTTACCACCAACGCGAGCTTTGGCCACCAAGTTGGTGCTGCGTAGAAGTCGTTCAAAGATCACAGTGATACGCGCAACACACTCGGGACCTATCGTGGAGACCAGGGGAACATTGGCGTCATCTTTTGATGTCATCGATGTTGACCCTCTTGAGGGGGAGAACAAATAATGAGCAACGCACCACAGACCAGCGACGAGCCATTTGACCCGCGGACCGTGCCGATAAAACCAGCAGCGACTGTTCTACTTATTCGTGATGCAGTTGCAGGCGGCATTGAAGTCTTCATGTTGCGCCGCACGTTCTCTGCAGCATTTGCCAGTGGAATGTTTGTATTCCCTGGGGGAAAAGTTGATGACGTAGACGGCATTGAAGAAATTGCAGAAATTTGTGACGGACTGACTGATGCACACGCCAGTTCACTACTTGGTCTCGCCAGCGGTGGCCTTGCTTTTTGGGTTGCGTGCATTCGTGAGTGTTTCGAAGAGGCCGGTGTATTGCTAGCGCGCCACGAAGACACTGGCGATGTTGTTCGATTCGATTCTCCTGAAGTCGAGTCACGTTTCAATCACGAACGCCACAATATTCATGATGGTTCAGTAGCACTGCTTGATTTGTGCGTGGCAGAAGGCTTGCGTTTGACTACGGATGACATTCACTATGTCAGCCACTGGATTACACCAATGGGCGAGAAGCGCCGTTTCGATACTCGGTTCTTTATTGCGCGTGCACCAGCAGCGCAAGTACCGCTACATGATGATGGTGAAACTATTGAAAGTTTCTGGATCAGCCCTCAAGAGGCCATGCGTCGTGCCCACGATAAAGATCTGATGTTGATGCCTCCAACCAGGGCAAACATTGAGTTCATACTTCCCCATGCAACAACAGATGAAGTGATGGCAGCAGCGGCAAAAGTCGGCACTCCACAAACCATTTTGCCGAAAATTAAAATCGACTCTGATGGTCGAGTAATTGGAATTGCTATGCCTGGGGATTCTGACTACGACGTACTGTGACAATGACGTCTTCGTCGCGTGCAGAACAACCAGCCATGTCTTCCACTTCGGGAGTGTCAGCAATGATGCGTGCCGCAATTGCGGTAAAGATGCGTGCTGCTTCTGACGATGAGGTGAGTACTAGCGGTTCTCCGTTGTCTCCACCAGCAGCAACTGCTGGCTCAATCGGAATTTGACCAAGAAGCTCAACGCCCACTTCATCAGCAAGTGCTTGTCCACCACCTGTGCCGAACAATGCGTATGACTCGCCGTGATCACATGTGAACTCGCTCATGTTTTCAATAACACCAGCAACACGCAAAAAACTTCTGCGCGCCATGTCAGCTGCGCGAATTGCAACCTTCTGTGCGGAGACTGCAGGAGTTGTGACAATCAATAAGTCGGTGCGCGGTAACATGCGCGCAAGCCCCATTTGCACGTCACCAGTTCCCGGCGGCATATCAATCAACAAGTAATCAAGATGACCCCAATTGACGTCATTTAGAAATTGCTCGACAGCTTTTGTAAGCATGAGGCCACGCCACATCAGCGCGGTGCCTTCGTCTTCTACCAACATTCCGGTTGACACGACTTTCAGTAATCCGTTTCCGATGACACGTTCATTCGGAATAATCATTGGCTTGTCGTGACCAGGAACAGTTGCTGCTTCTAAACGGTCTGGCATACCCAACATGCGGGGGATAGAGAATCCCCAAATATCTGCGTCGAGAACTCCGACAGTTTTCCCGGCTGCTGCAAGCGCAGCTGCCAAGTTCACAGTGACGGAAGACTTACCGACTCCACCCTTGCCACTTGCAATTGCAAGAACACGTGCAGACAATGGCACGGCAGTATCGGTGGCATTTTCACGGGCATTCCACCTGGCGCGTGACATGACCTCGGTGCGTTCTTCGGGCGTCATTTCACCCCAGTCGATCTTCACTTTGGTAACCCAGGGGTGCACTTCAAGGCGAGAACGGATGTCTTTTTGAATTTGGGCGCGCAATGGGCAGCCGCGAATTGTGAGTTTCACGCCAATAGTGATGACGCCATCGGCCATGGTGATGGCCCCAGCCATGCCCAAATCGACGATGTTGTCGCCCAATTCGGGGTCAATGACAGCACGAAGCAGGTTTTGGACCTCTTCAATGGAGGGCGCTGCAACGGCTCTCTTGCTCACATAATTAATCCTACTGGCGTATTGTTAATGCCATCCCCTGTGCCTATTATTAGGTAGGTACAGGAACCCGCTTCGAAAGGTCCACCATGATCACTCTCACAGACAATGCAGCAAGCAAAGTAGCCCAGCTTCTCGAAGCAGAGGGCGCATCAGAGATGGCACTTCGCGTTGCAGTGAAGTCCGGCGGTTGCTCAGGTTATTCATACGACATGTACTTCGACGGCGATATTGCTACCGACGACATCACACTCACATTTGGTGCAGTGCGCGTTGTTGTTGACCCAGCATCAGCTCCCATGCTTGAAGGCGCAAGCCTTGACTACAAAGATGGTCTGAACGAACAAGGTTTCGCAATTACGAACCCAACTGCAACTCGCTCATGCGGTTGCGGCAAGTCGTTTAGCTAATTCCCGCAGCAGCTAACGCGCTGCTGATTTCAGTTACGTCGAACACTGCGTCAAGCCTGTTCACCAACATACCTTTTGCATCAGTGATGTAGATCAATGGCTCATATGCCAACTTGTATGCCAGAACTGCCGGCGCAACAGTTGTTGCAGTTTTGTCTACGTAGACATCGGCGTGCACAAAAACTGCAGCGTCGCCAATTGTTTTAGATAAATCAATAAGGGCTTCAAGGCCTGGTGCGCATGTTCCCGTTTCGCAATACGCGGGTGTACCAATTAAATACACGACTGGTTTGCCGCTTTTCAATGCTTCGGTCAACGTCTCAGTGTGGAATGGGCAAGTGCCTTCGGGGCGCGTGCAGATTGGGTCAACGCCACGGCTGTTATCAGTTGTTGGAGTGTCGTACGGAGGAAGTGGATCTCCGACCAATGGACTCAACACGTTCTCGCGTTCTTCCACTTGAAACGACATTTCTGACTCGGGAGCTACGTCGAGTATCAAAAGGTAGACACCAACTTTTTGCACCTCAACAATGAATGGCCAATATGGAGTTGGCATATTCGTGTCATGTTTGTCGGCAGTCACAGACGCAATGACAACATCGCCTGATGCTGTGTCAATGACTTTCCCAGTCAAGGTCTGTGGCAACTTCACTTTTCCGTCAGTCGTCAACACCCCAGACGTATCGGCTAATGAAATAGGAAGACGAATAGAACCAGGTACTAAACCACTCGTCGGAAATCGCTTCACTACTTGCAAAGTGCCTGAGACACCATCGATGGCGCCTGAACTCGAGGATGACGATGAACCCCCACATGCGGCAACCAAACCGCCAAGGCCTAGGGAGGCAGAAAGTGCCAGAAATCGGCGACGACTGTATGCAGGAAGAGGGGTCATGAGATTCAATCGTACGCACTCAGCGCTGTGGCGTAAGGTTGGGTCTATGTCAGCAGCACCGCAGCCTCCTTATACCCCCGTTGTTCGCGCAGGCGACTGGATCATCGTGTCCGGCCAGCTCGGAATGAAAGATGGAGCAATTGTCGAAGGCGGTGTCCTTGCACAGACAAATCAAGCAATTGTGAACTTGAAAGCTCAACTCGCTTCTATGGGCGCGAGCATCAATGACATCTCAAAGACGCTCTGCTTCCTCACCGACATGGATACATTTGCAACTTTCAACGAGGCATACGCCAAGGGATTCGGCACTGCACGTCCTGCACGTAGCACCATTGGTGTTGCATCGCTACCATTTGGTGGAGCAGTAGAAATCGAAGCATGGGCATTCAAGCCCGAATCGAAAGGTAAGTAAGTCATGCCAGGCCCCATCATTCTTGTTGTATTACTCCTTTCGTTTCCT
>CAMDBY010000097.1 GCA_945889575.1 Bifidobacterium breve | reverse complement strand
TCCCCCGACTGCCACAACCAAGGTCAACTTCGGCACAACTATTAAATACACGGTGACCTATCGCAATGGCGGTACCACACCGGTAAGCGTTGGCACGCTCATCGACGCAGTACGGATCGTTCAGCCAAACTATGCGACCTCATTACCCTTCGTCTACAAATACTCATGCGGCGTCGTGTCGGGCTCCGTCAGTGGCTCGCCTGGGGCCGTGCCCACGTTCTCGTCGGGGTACCCAGCCTGGATTCCCGGATCAATTGTGCACACCACGTTTCCGTCGCAGGGAACGCGGATCATTCAAAACTCTTTACCCATCAGTTTTTCCTCAGGTGCACAACTCAACTGCAGCGTGCAGATCAAGGTCTCCCGGCCCGCGACCGGCGACCCCAATTGCCTGAGTTCAGTAACCCCGCGTCTCGAGAACCTCGCGCTGATGGATGTATCGCGCTTTTACAACCCGAACGTGCCGTGGCCGCCATCGCCGACCTACAACCCCAGTTCTCCCTTCGGCGCTACACAGCCGACATCACCTCTCACCAATTGGAGCACGGTAGGTCTGAAGTTGCCAAAGTGCTACAAATTTGTCGTCAACAAGAGTGTCTTGCCGAACCTGACGTGGGCACCGGGAGGGCCGTCACCACTCACTTACACAGTTGTAGTGACTAACCAAGGCGATGCGCTGACGGGTCAGATGATTTCAGGTGCTTGGCATGGCCCGTTTCTCGGTGACCAATTCTTTACCCCTTCATCTGGGACCATCGTGCCGGGCTCCGTCAACGCAACCTCCAATTGCTCCATTCCGCCAAACCAGCTAACGAACTGGGACGGTGTTCCAGGTCAGTCGCGATTGCGCATCTCTAGCTTTCCGGCAGGTTGCACAATCACGCTGTCGCTCGAGGTGGAGGGTCCCTACACGCCCAATCAGACCTGCAACCGCGGCTTCGCCGGCATCTTGCCGACGGGAACAACGAACTGGTACAACAACAGTCCGAACCCAAATACGCTGAAAAGCGAGATTTGTGCGCCGGTATTGAATACCAACAGCCTGACAGTGAGGAAGTCGGTTACAAATAATTCTGGAGACGTATTACCCGTTGGTGCGTTGTTTCCCGTGACTGTCTCCTGCAGTGTTCCTGGCGGACCGACCCTCACCTTCTCAATCAATGCGTCATCCACACCGGTGATTGTGAACGATATTCCGGTTGGTAGCACCTGCACGATCACTGAATCGTCAACACTGCCGCTTCCACAACCCGTGTCTGGCATACCAATCAATTGTAAACTGCCCTTGGCGAACCAGTGGGCGCAGCCGTCCTACGTTCCCACACAGGTTGTGGTGATCGCCCCTTCTCCCGCAATGAACATCGTCTCGATTATCAATGTGCTGAATTGCGCCAGCTCATAACGTTTCCCAGAAATGCTGGACGACTAAATCAACTGGTTTTGGGTTCCAAACATTTACTGAAACCCCAGCCGCTTCCCCATCAACATTGGGGTTTGGAATTACGCACCAGCCTCCGTCGGGTCCATGTCAGAATCAAACCCATCGAAACGTCTTTACCCATCTCTTGGACCGTTACCGCACAGAACCTTGCCGAGCATGCCCGTAACCTCATTCATACCGATGTGGGCGCTCAGGCAGCAGGTTTTCCGCGCGCATTGGTTGCTGGTGTCACCACCTACGCATATCTCACGCACCCCGTTTCTGAGGCCTGGGGCAAACACTGGCTGAGCCATGGTGGTGGTGAGTTACATCTTCGACGTCCCGTTTTTGACCATGACACGGTGCAGTGTGTTCCTCATACGGATGGTGATGCCGTCGAGATCTACGCAATTACTTCAGAACCAGATCAACCGCGGGCAACATTTCGTGCGGTGCGTGATTCTGGCCCGGTTCCCGCCATGCGCGCCGGTGATGTTTTACCCGTGCACTACTTACTGTTAGAGGGTGTTCACGGCACAGACCGCGGACTATTGGCTGGCGATGACCTTGCGTTGTACGCACAACACAATCTTGTGCACCCCGCCGTCTGGCCCACTTTGGCCAACGATGTTGTTCACACGGAAATAGCAACATCTAGTTGGGTACACACCCGCAGCATTATTCGCCATCACGCACGCGTTACTGCAGGATCACACGCAGAAATTCACGGCACTATTGTCGACAGATTTACCGCTCACGGCGAACGCGTCGTTGTTGATTTTCATATCGTGGTGGACGGCAACGTTGTGGCATCTCTTGAACATGAAGCGATTATCTCACTGCCGTAATAAATCAGATGAGGTCGTGTGCGCTCATCGACTGCCATATGTCAATGTCGGGAGCACCGGTCAGAATGCCAGTGCAGGACTTCGCCATTTCCACCATGGTGGCGGCCTCAAAGTGGGCCTGCTGTGTCGCTGGGGACTCCCATTTTTCAATCAGAAGAATTCGGTTCGGGCGCGTATCGGACACGATCATGTCCACATTGCGGCACCCCTGTTCCATTCGGGTCAGCACGATGTATTTGGACAGGATTGCAACAAGAGCGCCCATATCGGCGGCGTCGAAGGACATCGTCACAATGACCAGCTCTACCTCGCCAGAATCAGCATTTTCGGGATTATTTTCAGCCATTCCCCATACTCTGTCAGATGTTGACGAAATGTTCTTGGTCAGGCTGTGGCACCCGACACGCATCTAGGTAGCCTGCCCATATTCGACCCGTGTGGTGGTCGATGCAAGATTTAGGCGAGGTATAAGAGTGGCAAAGGATCGTGTCGATCGCGACGAAGAGGACCTCGTCCGGCTGTATCTCACAGACATCGGTCAGTATGCCCTTCTTACTAAGGACGACGAAGTCCGTCTTGCCAAAGCCATCGAGGCCGGCAAAGAAGCCATTGCCGAAATGGCAAAGATCAAGACCCCTACCGCTACCAAGCGCCGTGAACTGCGCAAAGCAATTCGTGAAGGCGAAGTCGCAGAGCGCGCCTTCGTTCAGTCGAACCTTCGTCTCGTTGTGTCTATTGCAAAGAAATACCAAGCATCTGGTCTTCCTCTTCTTGACCTCATTCAAGAAGGCAACTTGGGCCTCATGCATGCCGTTGAAAAATTCGACTGGCGTAAAGGTTTCAAATTCTCCACATATGCAACATGGTGGATCCGTCAGGCCATCACTCGCGGTATCGCAAACACCGGCCGCACCATTCGTTTGCCGGTCCATGCTGGCGACACGCTTGCACGTTTGCAAAAAGCCCGCTCACGCCTGGAACTCAAGTTTGGTCGCACAGCAACTCTTGCTGAATTGGCAAAAGAAGTTGAGATGCCAGAAGACAAAGTCACCGAAGCATTGCGCTTTGCTGCTGAGCCTTTGTCATTGTCAGAGCCACTTCGTGAAGACGGCGATGCTGAACTTGGCGATGTCGTTGAAGACCGTTCTGCTGAATCACCATTCGAAACTGCTGCAACAGCATTGCTGCCTGAAGAAATTCAGCGCTTGCTTGCACCACTCGACGAACGTGAACGTGAAATCTTGCGCTTGCGCTTCGGACTTGGTGGCAGTGGTGAAGGTCGCACCCTTGAAGAAGTTGGCGAACACTTCAACCTCACTCGTGAGCGCATTCGTCAAATTGAAGCACGCGCCATGAGCAAGTTGCGCCACCCGTCATCAGACACCGGTGCTCGCGATCTTCTCTCCGTCTAACTGTTAGTCGGTCGAACCGCGCATAATGCGCGTGACACCATCAATCGTTGCCACGAAGCCAATACCCAGTAACGCAGGTATCAACACGCGCACCAGCCATTCTTGGTCAATGCCTGGCACATACGCCGCACGAACTTGATCCGCGCATAGCCACCCACACACAACCAAGGTTGCACCCGCGCCCGCGTTCAATGACACAGCAATGTGCTGTGAAGCGTGACCGCGTCGTTGCATAAACATCGACGTTGCAGCAACCACTGCTGCCCCACTTGAAAACATCAATATCAATGGCGTTATTCGCGCCCCATCTGGCAGTCCAACAAACTGCATCACGCCGACAACAACTCCCACCATCGACATGAGAAATGTCGCAGCAAAGAATTCTCTCTGTCGCCGCACTGACAACACGACAGCGCACAACAATGCAGCAAAGCCCACTAACCACCACAACACGCTTGACTTTTCGCGCAGAAAAAGCGTTCCCGCCACCGTTGTGGCTACCCCATCAACACTCATCGAAACTTTCCATTCCAACACTGTGCCAACGGTGTCTATCGGAGCAGGCCGCTTGGGGCTCATCCAATGCACACGATGGTCATGCCACATGGCTATTCCATTCGTTCCAATTTTTCGCCAGACAGGGTTCGGGCTTTCTACAAAAGAACTGGTATCAACATCGCCGTATCTATTGCCGTTGATGAGAGTCGTTTGCGAGCCATCATTCACAAACACATCACCATTTGTTGTGATGTGCATGTACGGCTCGTCTTTGTAGCCAGTAACCATCACGTCATGACCATCCGATTGCACGCGCACAAAAGTGTCAGAGCCCACAATGTCCACCTCAACACCAGCGGGAAGTGCAGGCGCAATTGAGTCAATCACGGACATCGTGTCGCGCGGTTGCACGCTGTCACCGGACCCCATGTGTTGCACAGGGAACGGCAACACCGACAGAAGACCTAAAATCAGACGCATGCTCCAACGGTAATGCCCGTGGCTCGCCCATTACCTAACCTATGGAAATGGCAAAGATTGAAGAACCCATCACGTTGCTGGTCAGCGACAATGTGTGGGGTCGCCATGCCGATGCAATTCGAGCAATTTCCCCAGGAATGACGCCTGTCGTCTATGAGGGCAACGAAGTTCTTCCGGATGAAGTTATCTCCACAATTAACACTGTCTTTTACTCCAGTGACTTATGGCCAGATCGCTCGCGTGGTTTTGCCCTCTCCGTCCTTAAGGCCACTTCATTAAAATGGATGCATACATTTTCTGCTGGTGTTGATAGTCCGTTTTTTGTTCAGCTCATGGAACGTGGAGTTCGACTCACGAATTCTTCCGGTGTAACTGCATCTCCCATCGCTCAAACAACTGTCCTCTACATGTTGGCTCTCAGCCGTAACGTTCGTGCGTGGTTTCAGCACCAAGAAAAACATGAATGGACACGCCATGAGTTCGCAGAACTCGATGGTGCACGACTCGCAGTCATTGGCATGGGGCCCATCGGCATCGAAATTGCGCGGCTTGGCGTTGCGCTCAACATGAATGTGGAAGCGATTCGTCGAACTCCTTCAGGCGATGAACCATGCCCCACATTTTCATTTGACCAATTACATAGCGTGCTGGCCCGAGCTGATTGGGTAGCCGTCGCACTGCCACTTACCGATAACACCCGTCAGATCTTCAATGCCGAGACGTTTGCCATCATGAAGCCGGGCGCACATTTCATCAACGTTGGTCGCGGTGAACTCGTTGACGAAGACGCGTTGATAGCGGCATTGCAGTCTGGGCATCTTGCCGGAGCAGCTCTTGACGTCTTTGCCACCGAACCACTGCCTCCTGATTCTCCACTATGGGATATGGACAATGTCATCATCACTCCACATAGTTCGTCAGCATCGGTCCATTCGGGATTACGCAGTGAAGAGATTTTCTTGAAAAACCTTGCTCGCTATGTTGCTGGTGAACCACTCATCAATGAGGTGAATTTGTAGTTCCAAATGTCGATGCTGTTGCACACATTGCTTCTGACGAACAGGAGTCACATATGTCAACCATCTTCATGTCACCTAAAGGTGGCAACTGCACCACCGTTACCGCCACTGCCTATGCCCTACTTTTGGCGGCCAGTGGTATTCCAACGGTTCTTATCGATCTCTGCGGAGATGTTCCGGCTGCGGCCGGCATGGCAGAACCAACAACCCCAGGCATCAATGATTGGTTAAGCGAAAGTTCTACCTCCGACGCACAGTCGCTTGTCACGCTAGGAACACCATTCGATAATGATCTTGTCGTGGTGCATCGTGGTTCATCATTTGTGGAAGGCCAACCACGCTGGGCAGATTTGGCAAATGCCATAACAACTCTGCCTATGAACATCATCATTGATGCCGGCATCACATTCGTGCCAGACGAACTGCGTCGTGCCGTTTCCCATGTCACGATGGTTGTTAAGCCGTGTTATCTGTCATTACGTCGTGCCTCACGTATGCAACGGCCTACACAGTTGTTTGTCGTGTGTGAAGAGAGTCGCGCACTCACCGTGAAAGATGTCGGCCATGTTCTCGGCATGCCCATTACAAGTGAAATTCCATACACACCAGCAATTAGTCGTGCGGTGGATGCCGGAATGTTGCCATCGCGTGCTGAGCAATTATTCGGTCCGTTCATGACTTTGTCATAACTGTCATGCACCATGGTCTCGGACCACTCCAAACACATATTGATGATCCAGACATCAGCGAAATAATGGTCGTGGGTGGAAAACACGTGTGGGTCGAAGATGCAATTGGCCTTCGTCAAGTCGGCACACTCACCGATAGT
>CAMDBY010000096.1 GCA_945889575.1 Bifidobacterium breve | reverse complement strand
CGTTTCGGATGGGCAGAATATGCGTGAGGCAGCGTCCCTTCAAGATTTGAGACTCGCACTGTGTCAAGTTCGTATGACATTTCGATTGGCGGCGAACCAGCTTCGACAATTGCGAATGTTTTCCCAGCATGTCCGATGACATTTGTGTTTGCAGCGAACTGGCCGTGATCTGCTGGCCAATCAGATGGTGGGTGTGCTTCGCCCAATAGTTCAGCAACATCGTTATTGCGTACCCAGCGATTGCGATACCACTCTGCTTTGCCATCACGCAGACGAATGCCATGCACCATGCCGTGCCCTGTAAACCAGTGGTACTTTTCGGCGTTCACGTAACCCAATGGGTTCGGCCCATTACGCAAGTACCGGCCATCTAATTCCGGTGGAAGTGTCCCGGTGACTTCCAAATCAAAGGCAGTTACTTCTTCGGTGACAGGGGCCAGGTTCCCCTCTAGAAACGGGTTCCCGCGGGTATTTTCTACTGTGGTCATGCATACATAATAGGCAGAGCCCCGATGAGGATTGACATGCGTGCCCGTGGCAGGCTGAACCACGAAAGACAAGCAGGAGAAGAACATGAGCACATTAGAAACAGGAACAGATCACCTACTCGGCCGCATCGAAGGCCATGTTGCTGTGCTGTCGTTTAACCGGCCAGAAGCACGCAATGCATTGTCAGATGAGATGTACGCCGGATTCGGTAAAGCCCTGCCTCTCATCGCTGCCAACTCCGATATTCGCGTTCTCATGCTCACAGGCGAGGGCGTCGCGTTCTGTGCCGGAGGCGATGTGAAGGGCATGCATGCAAACAACTCAGGTGGCGGACAAAAAGCATCACTTGAAGATGGCATCGCACGTCTGCGTTACATTCAAGCCGCTGTCAGTGGCGCGATGCGCAAATTGCCTCAGCCTGTAGTTGCTGCAATTCCCGGCGCCGCAGCTGGCGCAGGCTTGTCTATCGCATTGTCAGCTGATCTACGAGTTGCCGCGGAACGCGCACTATTTGTTACTGCATTTGCAAATGTTGGCGCAAGTGGTGACTTCGGCATGTCGTGGTTCTTGCCACGTGTTGTTGGTGAAGCAAAAGCAAAAGAACTGATGTTCACATCGCCGCGTCTCACTGCACGTGATGCTCTCGCATTGGGCATGGTCAGCGAAGTATTCCCTGATGCAACATTTACTGATGACGCGATGGCATATTGCCAAAGCCTTGCGCAGCGTGCACCAATTGCACTGCGTTACATGAAAGAGAACATCAACCGGTCTGGCGTTGTCACAATAGAAGCAGCACTCGATGCGGAAGCCGTGGCAATGTCTCGCACTATGTCCACTGCTGATCACCGCGAAGCTGCTGCTGCGTTTGTTGAAAAGCGCACACCAAACTTCGACGGTCGGTAAAAACTACGACGGTTCGCGCGGAAGGCCTAACGCTCTTTCACCAATCGTGTTTTTCTGAATTTCATCAGTTCCACCACCAAGCGACATGCGTGGTGCATTCAAAATGTGGTACATCCAAAATTCGCCATCTTTGTCACCCATTTCATGTGCCGCAGCTCCACTCATTGCCATGCGTGCACCAACTGCAGCAACATACCGAGCCTGCTTCGTGCGCCAGAGTTTGCCAATGCTCGGATGAACCTTGCGTTGTCCTATCCATGACATAACTTTTTCACCAATGTAGGCAGATGCTAATTCTTGTCGTGTGTTGAAGTTTGTGTTGTGTCCTGTGCGAATTGCGATATCTAGGAGATAGTGAAATGGAACGGCAGCAGATGCATTTGCTTCTCTTTTTGCATCTGCTCCAACTTTGCCCAACGAACTGCGCTCATGAGCAAGAAGTCCCGTTGCTGCACGCCACCCATCATTGACCTCACCTACAACCCAATCACGCGGCACGCGTGCATCAGTAAAGAACACCTCATTGAATTCTGCTTCACCCGTGATTTGGCGTAACGGACGCACTTCAACGCCGGGCTGATTCATCGGGATCAGCAGCATCGAGATTCCACGGTTACGTGGCTCCTCACCTGTGCGTGCAAGTAACACTCCCATCTGTGAATTCTGGGCACCTGAGGTCCACACCTTCTGCCCGTTCACAACCCATTCATCACCATCAAGAACAGCGGTGGTTCGCAAACTTGCTAGATCACTGCCCGCTTCGGGTTCTGAATACAACTGGCACCACACTTCTTGTGCATTCAAAGTGGGTGGAATAAAACGTTTCTTTTGTTCCTCTGTGCCATATTGCAAAATAATGGGAACCGCCATGTTCAGACCAATGCCCAACATTCCGTCTTCTTTTGGCATTCGTCCACGCGCTATCTCTTGCATTCGGTACGAAGCATTTTCAATGTCGGTGCGGCCGCCGTATTCCTCAGGAATTCCGAAACCCACGAGTCGCGCTTTCGCCATCGCTCCGCGCAATGCCCGCACTCTGTTCAGCGCACCTGGCCCGGCCGCAGTCATGACTGCGGGAAGAGACTCGAAAAAGGCTTCTACTTCACGGGCAAAATCGTCGACCATGTTGTTCACTGTAGGTGTTAGATACGGTCAAGGACATCATGAAGGCGCACCTCACATCACAATCGTCAGGAGCTCGCCCACTCGATGGGGTACGGGTTCTTGATTTCACACGCGTCTTGTCTGGCCCGCATTGCGCACGCATGTTGTCAGACCTTGGCGCCGAGGTCATCAAGATTGAACCCCCCGAAGGTGATCTCACTCGTTTTGCCTTCCCGCGTGTTGGCTCTATGTCCACGTACTTTGCACAGCAAAACATCGGCAAGCTCAATATGTCGATGAACTTAAAAAAGCCCGAGACAGTAGAACTTGTAAAGCGCTTAGTCGCACAGAGCGATGTGCTCATTGAGAATTATCGCGGCGGCGTTATGGATTCACTGGGACTTGGGTTCGACGAATTGTCGATAATTAATCCACGCCTTATCTACGCCTCTATTACCGGGTACGGCACAACTGGCCCTTGGGCTCATCGTCGTGCATACGCAACAGTGATTAACGCCGAAACTGGACTTACTGGTATTCAAGCGGATGCGCGCAAAGGTGAATTGTCGAATGATCCACACAGTCATGCCGACGTATACACCGGCATGGAGACTGCTGCCGGAATTCTTGCTGCACTGTTTCAACGCGAACACTCAGGCGTTGGTCAACATGTTGATGTGTCAATGGCGCAAACAATGTTGTACGTCAACGAACACACACAAAATCAACTGTACGAAGGTGATGTTGCAGATGACATCATTCGTTCATTCCAGCCAGGTGATTACCCCATTCTCACTACCGGGAACGGAACCCTGGTTGTAGTTAGCGGACATCCCGCAGAACGTGGAACGTTTGATTTGTTCGTAAAAGCAATGAAACGTCCTGACATGTTGACTGACCCGCGATTCGACACTGTTGCCAAACGCCTTGCGAGCCTTTCAGAACTGCAACAAGTTGTTCGTGATTGGGCACTCACCGTAGAAACTGCGGAAGAAATTGAAGACACGTTTGCAGAAGCCGGTCTTGCAATGGGTGTGTTGCGCAAGATGACAGACCTTGCAGACACGGAATGGGCACATAACAGAAACGCAATCATTTCTATTGATGATCGCTCTGGCGGAACCTTTCGTATCCCGAATGCACCATGGCAATTCTCCGGTGCTGATGTATCAACGCAAGGCGTTCCAAAATTCCGCGGTGAAGACAACGCAGAAGTGTTGCAACGACTCTTAGGAGTTAGTGCGCAAGAAGTTGCGACGCTTACTGAAAGTGGCGCACTCTCGATTCGACTTCCAAAGAATTAATTAACGACCGGAATGGCCAAAACCGCCACCGCGGTCGTTGTCGTCCAACGTTGCAACTTCAGTCCATGTCACTTCTTCGACGCGTTGAATCACTAGTTGCGCAATGCGGTCGCCGCGTGACACGTGGTACGGACGATTCTGATCAGTGTTCAACATCACCACTTTGATTTCGCCGCGATAGTGCGAATCAATAAGTCCTGGAGTATTCACCAGACTGATGCCGTGATTCAACGCAAGCCCACTACGGGGTAGAACAAAGCCCGCGTATCCGAGCGGAATGGAAATAGCGATGCCTGCTGGAACCAACGCACGTCCACCATTGGGCGCTAACACCACATCAATTGCCGAATAGATATCAAGGCCAGCATCTCCCACATGTGCCAACTGGGGCAACGGGAGATCTGTATCGAGGCGCTTGATGTGAATGTTCGGCACATCTCCACGCTATTGCCCACCTCCGCTATAGGCGCAATCAAGCAATGCCAATTAGATTGGGGAAGTGCTGATTTGGATGGACCTCGAAATGACAGGCCTCAATCCTGAGACCGATGTGATTGTGGAAATTGCCACCCTCGTCACAGACGACGAACTCAACATCATCGCCGAAGGCCCAAACCTTGTGATCTTCCAGCCAGAAGAGGCCATGGCTTCAATGGGTGATTTTGTCACTCAGATGCACACCACATCAGGCTTGCTAGAGCTCATCAAGACCTCAACCATCAGCCACGACGACGCCCTGCAGCAGACTCTCGACTTCATCAAGGAACACAGTCCTGAAGCGGGAAAAATTCCATTATGTGGAAACTCCATTCGTACTGACAGAAGTTTCCTTGAGAAGTACATGCCCGAAATTGAACACTGGTTGCACTACCGCTGTGTTGATGTTTCAACAGTGAAAGAATTAGTGAAGCGCTGGTACCCGAACATTGCGTATGGTCGTGAAACAAGCGCCGGTCAAAACCATCGCGCCATGGATGACATTCGTGACAGTGTTGAAGAAATGCGTTACTACCGCAGCTTAATTTTTCGCGACCCTGCCGAAGTGAAGAAGCCGAGTAAATGAGTACAGACACTCCTCGCCCGCTGAAGTCTGAACAACTTCAAGCGACAGACGAGATTGTCGAAGTCGCACCAGGAATTTTGCGCACACAGTTGCCAGCAAACATCACGGGCCTTGGCCACGTGAACATGTATGTATTGGAAGACGAACGTGGTGTTGCTGTAGTTGACCCTGGTCTTCCCACAAAAGAATCATGGACCGCGCTCACAGATCGGTTGGCAACAATCGGCGTGCCCTTGAAACGCGTGCACTCAATCATTGTCACCCACAGTCACCCAGACCACTACGGCGGTGCAGCACGTTTGCGCAATGAATCAGGTGCAGACATCATCACCCACCGTTTATTCCGCACCTTCTATGACCCAGCAGAACCACCTGATGTCGATGCTGAAGAAATGGCACTCATGATGCGCAGCCCGTTTGATGCTCCACCATGGGGTGGACCTGCAATGGATATGCCATGGCAACGCAAAGCACGCATGAGCGTTGCGCGCAGGTTTCCAAAACTGATGAAGGTTCCACAGCCGTCGGTGCGACTGAATGAATCAGACCGGATGAAGTTCGCGCGACGCGAATGGGTTGCAGTGCACACACCTGGTCATACTCACGACCATTTGTGCTTATTTGACCAAGAAACAGGCACTCTTCTCAGTGGCGACCATGTGTTGCCCACCATTACTCCACACATCAGTGGGCTCACTGCGCACGGTGACCCCTTGACATTGTTCTTTGACTCGCTCGACAAAATTGGCCACTTTGCAAACCAAATCAATATTGCATTGCCAGCACACGGAACCCCGTTTGAAAATGTGGGCGACAGAGTGCAAGCCATCAAAGATCACCACGTTGAGCGTTTGCAAAAACTCCGCGATACCAGTGCCGACCTCAGTCGTCCGGCAACTGTGATGGAGTTTTCCACGCACTTGTTCTCGCCGCGTGCGCAAGGCGCAATGGCAGACAGCGAAGCGTTTGCGCACCTTGAACACCTACGTATTCTCGGAGATTTTGAACGACGCGACAAAGATGGCGCGTACGAATACGTGCTTAAGGGTTAAGCCCGCACCACATTGCAGCATGCATAGTGCTACCAACGCGTAGTTGTAACTCAAGGTCGTCTCGACCAGAAGCAACATGTCGAGCCGGCTCCTGACCAGGTTCCACCTGCACCACATGCTCCACAATTGTGCGCAGTGGAGCGCGAACATCACGGTGTGTCGCAAGAAACTCTTCAACAATTACCCAGTACGCGGCATTGTTCATATGACCAACTGCATCAAAGTCTGCAAACCGTAAATGCCACGGTGTGATTTCAATACTTGATTCATCAAACAGCTTGTCGCGCAGCAAAAGCCGTGCGTTCACATCACGACCACCTGCAGATGCACCCAAAATATCAACAACATCCGCCGGCACTTTGCTTGGTTGCAACGTCACCTCATCAACATGTACCCATAACGACGCTGCGTCAATCAATGGCGTGCCATCAACAGCACTAATGCGTGTACGGCGTTCTGCCCAATGCGAACCAATTCCACCACACCACGTAGTGAGATCTATCTCTTGCATGTATTCCGGAAACTGATGCACATCAATAACGGTGCGACGCACTACCCACCAATGCGGGTCGCTCCAGTCGGCATCGCGTGTGTCGTCGTTCGAAACATCTTGCAAATAGCGCGC
>CAMDBY010000095.1 GCA_945889575.1 Bifidobacterium breve | reverse complement strand
GGGATACCTGCGCACAGTGCGCCGACGGCACCAACGAGAGAGCCCACCAAGTTGAAGACTGCAAAGATGCCCGTGCGATCAGAATCGGTCACCGTGGCTGACAATGTTGCTTGTTCAAGCGGAAGGAACACACTGACGTCGCCTGCGCTGGGGTTCATAGTGCCAACAGCAGCGACAATGAGCAACACGATGAATGGCGTGCTGAGGCCAAAGGCAATTCCGGTGACCACCATCAGCCATGAGGAGTATGCGAGCAATCGTTCAATGGAAAAACGGTGCGCCGAGACGCCCACTGCCAATGTGAGTGTGGCAGAACCTAAAAGTGAAGCAGTGACAACTGCGCCGACCTGCACGCCTGAGAAACCAAGGTGTAAAAGAAATGCGGGTAACACCACATACGCAATGCCGTCTACAAATGCCCGCACACCACGTGTAGCGATGAGGAGCTTTGCGTCAGAACTTGCAGAGGCGGGAAGAAAGGCGATGTTAGGCCTTTAGTGCATCAGCAACGATGTCTGCTTCACGACGGCGAAGACCCGGATTGACGCGCTGACGCTCAAGAACTTGATCAAGTGTTTTGCTGGCCTGTGCGATGGGGTGTTCGGAGAAGAACGATTGGATATCTGCTTCCATTGCGTCTGAGTTCAAGGTTGACGTTGAGCTTGCCATGCGAATAATGGTGTTGCCAGGAAAGGTGTCATTTGCATGCTGCCAGTTTTGGCGAACAAAGTTCCAAGCCTGTTCTCCG
Source organism: Bifidobacterium breve (assembly GCA_945889575.1). GTDB lineage: Bacteria > Actinomycetota > Acidimicrobiia > Acidimicrobiales > Ilumatobacteraceae > UBA2093. Next base: position 5,801 of record CAMDBY010000095.1, on the reverse strand, counting down.
TGCTTACGGTTTGCAATACAACGGTTCAGCAAGAACGGGGCATTCTGAGTTTTGACTTCGCTGGTAAGTGCGAAATCACATGTGCGGGCAATCAGTTCTGCATTGTCAAACTCAGCAAGTGCATACAGCATGCGAATTTGTTCTTGCGGTGTCGATGGGTCGCGGTAGCGACCAAGGAACCATTCGTAATCTGCGGCATCGCCAGTAGCTGCCACCACGTTTGTTGCAGCAGCGACAAGTTCTGGTTCAGTGACGGTGTTGTTGAACAAGATGTCACGGCATTGACGCTGTGCATCGGCATCTTTCCCGTGAATAGCCAAGAGTTGCACAATAAGGCCGCGAAGTTTTGCGACCAAGTCTTCTTCACCAGCTACTGGCTTCCATCCGAAGTGGGCAAGTGCTGGAGTAACCAATGTCTTGACGAAAGTAGCAAACGCTGGCTCAGAATCTGTTGGCACAATGCGTGACAATGACTTGAGCGATGCCGCAATTGTTTGCCACACAGCAAGATCGTGTTCATTGGTGAAACCTTGAAGGAATGTGATGTATGCATCTGAACTCATGGCGCCCGCAACGACTGCGTTCCATGCATCATCGACCAAGTTGTAGCGCTCAAGAGTGTCTAGCGAAGACAATGTTGAACCAGTTATGCGCGACAAGAGATCAGCCGAATATTCAATGCGAAAGAACCCTGGGCCGTTGGCGTTAACCACAATTGTGGCTGTGGTGTCTGAGAGTGGGATACGCATTTCGTCTGTCTCAAGCAGAACCTTGCTCGTTGCATTGCCGATACGCACGTGGATGGGTACGACCCACAACGTGGCATCAGGGCTGTTGTCGAAGGTGAACTGACGCTGAGACAGCACTACGTCACTTCCATCAATTCGCACTGAAATCAATGGGTATCCGGCTTGCCAGATCCAAGAGTCCATCAGGCGACGTACGGGCACGATAGGGCCACCATCAGTGGTGACGACATGCTCAATTGCATCCCACAGGTCATTGGTCTCTGTGTTGCCGTATGCGTGAGTCTTCAAATAGTGGCTAACACCTGCGCGAAACCTGTCGGGCCCAATGTATTGCTCGAGCATGCGCAGGATGGCGCCGCCCTTTTGATACGTGAGCACATCGAACATGCCGTCTGCATCAGCAGGGGAGTTAACAGGAAACTCGATGGTGCGCGTTGAGTGCAACGAGTCAACATCGAAAGCGGCACTGCGGTCAAGACCAAATGTGGTCCATAGTTGCCACTGCGGCATGAATGCATCGCATGCTGCATATTCCATAAATGTTGCAAATGCTTCGTTCAGCCAGATGCCATTCCACCAACGCATGGTGACAAGGTCGCCGAACCACATGTGTGCAAGTTCATGGGCAACAACTAGCGCTACCAGTTCTTGTTCGACTTGTGTTGATGTTTCAGGGTCAACCAGCAGCAGCACTTCACGGAACGTGATGCACCCCATGTTCTCCATGGCACCAGCAGCAAAGTCTGGCAGAGCAAGAAGGTCTACCTTGTCGCTTGGGTAGGGAACTCCGTAGTAGGTCTGAAACCAATCAAGGGCAAATGTTCCGGCGCGCATACCGAATTCGGTGAGGTGAGATTTCCCGGGCACATGAATGATGCGCACTGCGATGTCACCCACCATTTCTGTTTCGGTTGCCTCGAGCGGTCCAACAACAAACGCCACTAAATAAGTGGACATGATCATGGTGTCTGCAAACCAAATACGTGTGAGGCCATTTGCAAGAACTTCACGTTTTGTTTCGCTGCTGTTTGACACAGCAAGGAACTCACTTTTGATGGTGAGATCAATTGCAAACACGGCTTTGAAATCAGGTTCGTCGAAGCAGGGGAATGCACGACGGCAATCGGTGGATTGCATTTGGGTTGTGGCGATTGTGCGAACAACACCAGCGTCATCAGTAAATGTTGACCGGTAAAAGCCACGCAATTTGTCATTCAGAATGCCAGTGAATGAAATTGCAATGTTGCATGGCCCTTGGGCAACGTCAGAGCTAATAATGAGGCGTTCTGATTCTTCATGCAATGTGAATGAGGCAGCGGTGCCATTGACGGTGACCGATGCAATCTCTAGTTCAATCGCATTAACAACAATTTCGGATACTGCTTCTGTTGCCTGAGCAGAGATGAGAACAGTGCCCGTAAATGACGCTGCATCAAGATCTGGGGTCAGAGACACCTCGTAGCGAGAAGGCATAACGGTGCGGGGGAGGCGAAAGGGATTATTAAGGTGGCTCACCCAATAAAGGTTAGTGGGGTGGCCACTGCGACTACCGTAGAGAACCGTGCCACGTAGTCATCCTTTCACCGCCCATATTCCTTCTCTCACCAATAAAGAGGGAATTCTGTACGACGTTGTCGGGGTCGGCAATGCTCTTGTTGACATGATTGCCATGGTTGATGACGCTTTTCTTGCCTCACACGACATGGTGAAGGGCTCGATGGCGCTTATTGAGACTGATCGAGCTGTGCAGTTATCGACTGCGGTCGGTGCCAGCACACGAACCAGTGGGGGTTCGGGTGCAAACACAATTGCTGGGATTGCAAGCCTTGGCGGAGACGTTGCGTTTATTGGCAAGGTTGCCAACGATGAATTCGGTGATGTTTTCGCAGCTGACATGAAAACTGTTGGTGTTGATTTCCGCAGCGGAGCACCAGACTCTTCAGTGCCAACAGGACGTTGCATTATTGCGGTCACGCCTGATGCCCAGCGCACGATGAACACATTCCTCGGCATTTCTACTCAGTTATCTTTCTCAGACCTTGATGCGGACATTATTTCTGCAGGTGCAGTGTTGTATCTCGAGGGCTATCTGTTTGATCGGGATGAAGCAAAGGATGCGTTTCGCCAAGCTGCAGCAGTTGCGCACGCGCATGGCCGAGTGGTTTCTTTGACATTGTCTGATTCGTTCTGTGTTGATCGCCATCGTGCAGATTTCCAATCATTGGTGCGCAGCGACATTGACATCTTGTTTGCCAATGAAGATGAGTTGAAGTCTCTCTATGAGACAGCGGATTTTGATGAAGCTGTGGAACTCTTGCGTCGTGATTGCCACATTGCTGCTATCACGCGCAGTGAAAAAGGATCAGTTGTGGTGACTCGCGATGACATTCACACAGTTCCTGCAGCGCCAGTTGCAAGTGTGGTGGACACCACTGGTGCAGGTGACCTCTTTGCTGCCGGGTTCTTGCGTGGATTGACGCAGGGCAAAGACCTCACCAGTTGTGCTCGCATTGGCACCATTGCCGCCGCGGAAGTGATTTCACACGTTGGCCCACGGCCATTGGTGTCATTGTCGTCTCTGTTGCCAGCTGATTTGCAGTAACCCCCGTAGCCTTTATGGCATGAGCGATACCTCTGCACTCACCGTTCTCGGTCAAACAGTTCACCATGCCATTGCACACGTGGAAGTGTTTCCAGCACCTGCACATGTTTCTTCTGTCACGTTTACTACTGATGAATTGTCATCAATCTGTCCAGTAACGCAACAGCCAGATATTGCAACAGTCGTAATTGAATACGAACCAAATGAATTTTGCATCGAGTCAAAGAGCCTCAAGTTGTACTTGTGGGGTTTCCGTGATCGCGCCGTGTTTGCTGAAGCGTTAGCTGCTGAAATTGCAGCCGAAGTGATGGAAACCGCCAAGCCGTATGCAGTACGTGTGCACCTTACGCAACGCCCGCGTGGTGGTATTGAAGTTAGTGCTGTTGCTGAAATGTTCAGCGACGCCGAATAGCAATTATTGCTTGCGTCCGCGTTCCATAATTTTGGCGCGACGCTCTTCAACCTTTTTCGGATCAAATTGCGCTTTACGCCACACGCGACCCTCTTCTGATTCGCGTTCCCATTTCTTCTTCTCAGCTGCATGGCCTGCATATGTGGAACGAATCTGACGTACGCCGTCTTGCTCGTTACCAATGATGTCAAGGGCGATGGAACGAGTGAATGACATGAGATCAACGTGTGGGACCACATGATTAACAAGTCCGTATGCCAATGCTTCTTCGGCCAACATGAAGTTGCCTGTGAAACTCATTTCGCGAGCACGACGAACACCAATTGCTTGAGGCAACAACACGGTGAGACCCCAACCAGGCATCACACCAACGCGGGAGTGCGTGTCGCCAAATTTTGCATTCTCTGATGCGATGAGAAAGTCGCAATTCAATGCAAGTTCAAAACCACCAGTGATGGCAACTCCGTTAATGGCGCCGATGAGCGGCTTCTTCACATGAGGAAAGGGACCACGGGCTCCCGATGAATTCTTTGAGCCATCTGCACCAGTGCCGCGCAAATTGCCACCAGTGTCACCGAGCTCTTTGAGGTCGAGACCTGCACAAAACGCTGGGTCTGCGCCCGTGAGGATAATGACATCGACAGAGTCGTCTTTGTCAGCTGTCTTCATGAGCGCTGGAAGCATCTTGAGCACTTCGCTACTGAGGGCATTGCGGGAATCTGGGCGATTCATGGTGATGGTGGCGATGCGATCGCTCACCTCGTATAAAACAACGTCTGTATTCATGGCTTTACCGTAGGCGACCGAAGGGGAAATTACCTAGGCCGGTGTGCGAAACTAGCAAGCATGAGCCTTGTATTACTGACCGTTACTGACGGCGTCGCAACCCTGACCTTGAACAACCCCGATGAGCGAAACACCTTGACAGCACCGATGGTGGCTGAAATTCTCGCCGCCATGGACACCATTGAAGGTGACCCTTCCATCGGCGCAATTGTTGTTACCGGAACCGCTCCGGCGTTCTGTGCTGGCGCGAACCTCGGCAACCTTGCCACAGCATCAGGTAACAGCCTTGGCACGATTTACGAGGGGTTCTTGCGTATTGCTCGCAGTCCGTTGCCAACAATTGCCGCAGTGAATGGTGCAGCTGTTGGTGCAGGAATGAACTTGGCACTTGGCTGCGATGTGCGCATTGCTGCCCGCCGCGCAAAGTTTGATACGCGCTTTTTGCAAATCGGTATTCACCCAGGCGGGGGACACACATGGATGTTGCGTCGTATTACGGGTCCACAGAACACTTTTGCCACTGTGATGTTTGGCGAAGTGCTTGATGGCGCCGAAGCAGAGCGAATTGGTCTTGTGTGGAAATGCGTTGACGATGATCAATTACTGATTGAAGCCCAAAAGATGGCTGCACGCGCTGCAAGTGTTCCGCGCCCGTTGCTAGAGAGCGTGAAGAAAACTATTCAGGACATGGCAGACGTGGTCACGCACCCTGAAGCAGTCGAGCGTGAACTCGTGCCTCAACTATGGAGCACGAAGCAACCGTGGTTTGCGGAAAAGATTGCCGCTATGCAAGCAAAGATTTCTAAGAAAGCGTGATGCGAATCTTCTGAGCGGAGTTTCCACCTGGGCCTGATGGCTCAACCTGGATATCAAAGTCGCTTGGGGCTGGTGCCCACGGAATGTTCTTTGGTGGCACTCCGTAACACTTTGCTCCGATAGCCCACTGCAAAATCATCACAGGTGGGTTGGCAGTATCGCTAGGCGTATCAGACGTCATGACGGTGTCGGTACTTGTCAGTGCATCGCACTTACCAACTGATGGAGTTCCATTCGGAATATCGGGTGTGAACTTGAAACCACCTAGGTCATAGAACTCACCGGCTTCACCGTCCATTGCTAAACGTTGTGGGCGGTACACCTTGAGATACAGCGTTTGTGATTGCGTGACACTGATTGTCGGCTCGGTAATGCGAGCCCCCTCAGGGCCAATTGTTGTTTTTGTGTAGTCGATGTTTGTGTAGTTCGTTCCATC
>CAMDBY010000094.1 GCA_945889575.1 Bifidobacterium breve | reverse complement strand
GTCCGTCGCTAGCAGAACTTCATCGTGGTTCGCAATTGATGCGCGAAGGAAAAACGATGCCGCGAATGGCGTTGCTTGCTAACACGCCTTCTAACATTGACGACACCATTGCCCCTGCGGGGAAAAGCGTATTCAGTCTTGAAGCTCTCTACACGCCGTACTCATTTGTTGAGGGTTGGGAATCTCGTGACGAACCAGAGCGTTGGCTACGTCAATTCGGATCCTTAGTTCAACCCGGGTTTATGGACTCAATAGAGCAATGGCGAGTTTTGACTCCGTCACATTACGAATCTCAATTTTATTTACCAAAGGGCCATGCACTCAGCTTTGGAGGCGGGCCACTAGCAGCATTTATGGGTTCCACGCCTGAACTCACCAGGTATCACACGCCAATAAAGGGTCTCTACCTCACAGGTGCAGCCACATTCCCTGGTGCTGGAGTGTGGGGGTCTAGTGGCCGCAACGCAGCACTGACCGTAATTAAAGAAATGGGTTGACGCTTACGCGTCTTTCACGATCCCGGAACGTTTGACAACTGGATCCTTGTCGCTCCATGGGAAGTTGATCCACAAGTCGGTGTGCTTCCAGACATATTCACACTGAACAACTGAGTGCGACTTTTCATACAACACTGCAGAGCGAACTTCTTTCACTCGACCCTTAAAGAAGTCTTGAACGATTTTAAGTGTGTGTCCGGTATCTGCAACATCGTCAACAATAAGTACGCGAGCAAAACGCAATTCAACCAAGTCTGGTACCGGAGGAAGAATCATCGGTACAGGAAGACGTTCGTCAACACCCGTATAAAACTCGACATTCATCGTGTAGAGATTCTTTACAGCCAATGCATAGCCAAGTGCACCAGCAGCAAGTAAACCACCACGTGCGATTGCCAAGATAATGTCAGGTTCGTATCCGCCCTCGGCGACACTGGTAGCTAGCTCTCGGCTCGCTTCGCCAAATATTTCCCAGGACATGATTTCACGTTCGCTCACGACATAAAACTAGTCGCAATGACAGGAGATCACCGATTCCGTGAATTAATCAAACAAAAAGTTAAGAGCGTTTACGCTCGATACTGAGGAGGTCTTCCTTCCCGCTTGGCTCGTTGAGTCTCTCGCGCATCATCTGAGAAACTGGCCATAATCTGCTGACGGTTCTCCATGTCGATGGCTGCCTGTAATCCAGGGATTTCCAAAGACGCCCACATGCCTTCCTTCGTGAGGGCAACACCGATCGGACTGTTCAGCATGATTTCCTGAGCCTTGATGTACGCAGCGTCGAGCAATACATCTGCCGGTAACACTTCGGTCACAAGCCCGATCCGCAATGCCTCCTCAGAGTCGAATAAACGCCCAGTCAACATAATTTCGTGAGCACGAGCAGCCCCAATGAGCCGAGGAAGCAACCAACTTGTTCCGATATCGCACGCCGACAGCCCAATTCGTATAAACGCAGCATTGAATCGGGCTGTCTCTGAACACAAGCGCAGATCGGAACCGAGAACAAGAGCGAAACCTCCCCCTGCAGCCGGGCCATTCACCGCCGCAATGATTGGTTGTGGAATTGATCTCATTTTGGGAATAAGGGACGCGATGTGCTTCTGTACGGCAAACCCCTTCTCAACACTGCCCATCCATTCGAAACCCGGAGCTTCGCCATAACCGCCGAGGTCAAGGCCAGCACAAAATCCACGACCCTGACCTGTTAAAACTGCAACGCGAACGTCACGAGAGCGCCCAATTACAGAAAAGGTCTCGTGAAGCGCCTCAACCATCGTTGATGTCATTGCGTTTAACTTGTCAGGGCGGTTCATTGTGACAAGTGCAATGCCATCGCGCGGATATGTCAGTTCAATTTCAGCCATGTGCAATCGTGCCATTTTTACCGTGCAATCACCAACGTGGAGAACCTCAAAAAGCATCACAAATGAGATCCAATAGGCAATACTGGAGATACCTGTTTCTAGGACCTTATGACAATTATTTCTTCTCCCCGCCGTTTACACATTCCGCCAGCCACAGACCCTTGGGGGAAAGCAATACGCAAAGCTGGTCTCGTCTATCTCTTGTCTCGCCTCTTCGTAATAATGGGCGCTGCTATTGCAGTCGCCGCACAAGCGGTAGTTGACAGATCAAACGACGTAGAGCCTGCAAACGGACTCAGCGGATTGGCTGCCATTCTCGACAGTTGGGACGGACACTGGTACTTGGATGTTGTGCGCGAGGGATATCCACACCACATCATGCCGAATGTGACGTACTTCGTATCCGATGCTCGCGCTGCATTTTTTCCTCTCTATCCACGCCTAGTGCACTATTTTGACGTGGTCATTCCTGGTGGACCTGTCAGCGTGGCACTAACAATCAACATCATCCTCGGCGCAATGTTCGTGTTCCTTGCTGGCTACTTGTGCCGCGGTCTCTTCGACATCAAGACAGCCGAAAAGGCAATGATTCTTCTTGCGCTCTTTCCTGGCAGCTTCGTCCTCAGCATGGCCTATTCAGAGGCCCTAATGCTCACCATCGTTGCGCTGTGCTTCATTGCCTTACGAGACAAACATTGGATATGGGCCGGAGTATTGGCAGCAATGGCAACTGCAACTCGCCCAAATGGAGTTGCCTTAGTAGCTGCGTGCGCCGTTGCATCATTACTCGCAATTCGTAATGACAGGGATTGGCGATCGCTCATTGCCCCCGTGCTCTCCCCGCTCGGATTTATAGCCTTTATGTGGTTCCTGCGAATGCACACCGGCGAAGACTGGGCATGGTTTCGTGTTCAGCGAGAGGCGTGGCAGGAAGGCACTAGTTTTGGCGCTACTGCTGTCCAGAGAACCTACGATTTCTTTTTACATCCGGTTAGTTCACCGACGTCAGTTCTTACCGCTGCAAGCGTGGCGGCCATGTTGATTGCCCTCTATATGGCACGCAAGTACAAGATGAATCTCATCTACTGGGCCTACACCGCAGTTGTTCTGGCGTTGATGCTTATTCCGGCAACCGTAACTGCCCGTCCTCGCTTCTTATTTACTGCATTCCCACTATTTTTCCCAGTAGCACGGGCATTACGTGATGAAGACGATACGTGGTGGCCGCTCGTAGTGATGGTCATGATTGGCGGACTGGTGACAGTCATGGGTATCTATGGCGTACGAGGCGCCATTCCCTAAAAGATCACAGTGGGAGACGACGCCACACGGCGGTGGGCAAGTTCTTCAAAATTAAAAACATGTACTGCAGTAATCCTGGAACCCAGATAACTGTTCGGGATGACGAGATCGCCTTTTCCACTGCTGTTGCCACTGTTTCTGCGTCAGTTGAGAACGGGGCTTTATCCATACCCTTGGTCATTTTTGTTGTCACGAAACCAGGTCGAACAACAAGAACTGAAACACCAGAGCCGATAAGTTCGTGATCAAGAGCTAGTGCAAACCCATCGATACCTGCCTTCGTTGCGCCGTACACGGGATTACCTTTACGCACTCGTTCGCCTGCAACTGAAGACAGTAAGACCATTTTCCCATAACCCTGGGAGCGCATCTGGGCTGCAAGTGCATACATCAGCACCATGGTGCCCGTGAAGTTCACATCAGCAACAGGCAACAATGCTGCAGGGTTTTTATAGTAGTCAACACCTTCTTGTAAGACGCCCTGCGCGATAACGGCCACATCAATATCCCCTACCTGTTGTGCGACTTCTGCAACAACATGAATCATTGATGCAGAGTCATCGGCATTGAAACGCACGTGATGCACTTCAAGGTCCGGGTACCGTTCTGCAATTTCAGCAACCTGAACTTCAGCTGCATCAATGTCGCGGCTAACAAGAACGACATGCGACACACCAGGCTTGACCAATTTATGAATAATTGCTTGCCCTATTTCGCTCGTTCCACCGAACAGCACAATATTTTGTGCAACGCCTACACCATTTTTCATAACGATCTCCTCTGATCTACCAATCCCAAACGACGTGACAAATCACTTCGCCACAAGCCAATGGGATCCATTTCTTCTTGAGTGCTCATCCACTCGTCGATGCGCGGGTAACCACGTCGTACCGCTGATGCAGATACATGGGAATCTTTCGCCAAGTAATGGCGCCCACCCGCATCCAAAACAAGGGTGTCGACTTCTGACAGCAGCTCAGCTAAACCAGAAATACCAGCTGCCATGTCAAGAGTCAATGTCCACCCCTCAGTAGGAAACGACATTGGAGCGCCATTTTGAGGACCCATTCTCTTCAGCACTGCAAGGAACGAAGCAACGCCCGCTGCAGAGAATTTCTCGATCACTTTGCGAAGTACATCCGTACGGTCAAGTGGAACAATGAATTGATATTGAATGAATCCTTGTTTGCCATACAGACGATTCCAACGATTGACCCCATCAAGAGGGTGAAAGAACGCAGGTATCGACTCAAGACCAATGTGACTCTTTGCCGGCGCCTTGCGGTACCACGCCTCATTAAAGGCCTTAATCGACCATTTGTTTAATAGACCATTCGGAACCCAGCCCGGGGCAGACACTGTCAAGCGAGGGTCGTATGCCAGCGGATCCTTATTTTCCAATTTGCTTGCGACTGCATGATCGCCGCGTGTCAACACTCCACGACCCATTGACGCACCAGTGGCGAGTAAATCAACCCAGCAGACTGAATAGCGATAATCATCATCTGAACCATCCGCACTCATCGCAGCACACACGGCGTCAAAATTCTCTAAGCGGACAGTTTCAACTTCGACTCGAGAACTTTCAATCTTCAACATTGCAACAGTCGCCCGAAGCACGACGCCGGTAAGACCCATTCCACCAACGGTGGCCCAAAACCAGGCAGCATTCTCTTCGGGTGAAAGTTCAATCACCTCGCCACTCGACAACATCAGCGTCAACGAATGCACATGTTGACCGAAACTTCCGTCAATATGATGATTTTTACCATGAATATCTGACGCTATAGCGCCACCAACGGTGACAAATCTGGTGCCAGGAGTAACAGGAATAAACCAGCCCTGTGGCACACACATTCGCAATATGGCGTCGATACTGACGCTTGCCGCAACAGTGAGTAGACCCGTCAATGGATCGAAATCGGCGTCGATACCCATCGGGTCATTCTCAGATGTCATTTCCAGAACTATTCCACCAGCATTTTGAGCAGCGGCACCGTATGAACGCCCAAGGCCGCGAGAAATGACTCCTCGTTCACCTGCAGTGCCGATTGTTGACCGCACTACATCGACATCGGTGGTGTGAACCAGATCAGCAACGGTCCAAGCCGTGCGACCCCACCCTGATAAACGCTGCATAACCATGGTACGAATTCTAGACGGTGCCCCCAATAAACAGAGGTCAACGCGTAATTCTCTACGAGGCGTACACCGCAAGGCCATACACGATGACCCACACTGCTCCATACGCCTGAATCCATCGATCATTGAAGAACACTTCTTCCGGAGCGCCCCCGCCGCCATTTTCTAGCACCAACAAGTACCGCAACAATGCCAGCACCATAGGAACCACAGATAAGCCATGAAACGGAATAGATACGTGGGCTATCGCAGCATTTTCAAATGCCCACATGCAATACGTCACAACTGTTGCTGTGCACGACACCCCAAGCAATTGACGCAGATACACGAGTGAATATGACTTCAGTGATGTGCGAGTTACTGCGGCTTGATCACCAAGTTCCAACAATTCGGCAAATCGTTTTCCTGTCACAATAAAAAATGAGCCGAACGTGATGCACAGAACAAACCACATCGACATCGGTGTTTGGGTTGCTGCTGCGCCCACCATGGCACGAAGAACAAAGCCGCTAGCTACGAGAGATAAATCAAGCAAAGGAACATGTTTCCACCACGTGCTGTAACCAATAGTGAGACCTGCATACAGCGCAATGATGCCTCCGGCAGCCGGACGAACCACGTAACCGAGCACGGGTCCACATATCAGCAAAACTGAACCAACTATGCGAGCCACTGAGAGAGGAACTGCGCCACTAGCAATGGGCCGATTCCGCTTCTTTGGGTGTTGTCGGTCCTGTTCGACATCCATGATGTCGTTCCAGTAGTACGTACCGCTAGCGACCATACAGAACGCTGCAAAAACAATGAGGGTCTTACCAAGGGAAGACCATTCATCAAGAACACCAAGTGCCGCAGGAGCTGCAAAAACTAGAACGTTCTTAGTCCACTGAGACGGGCGAGCTTCCTTTATACACGCGAGAATCATGCTGCGTTCTCTTCAAGATCAATCGTATTAACCCAAGTTCCATGTGAGAACAATTCGAGCAGTTGAACATCGCCCGAAGAATCTCCGTAGGCGTAGACGAGATCCTCCGCGTTCATTCCCGCACCTTCGCACCACTTCTGCACTCGTGAGGCTTTCTCTTCTCCGCGGCAGTTCTTCCCATCTAATTTGCCCGTCAGAATTCCATTGACTTCTTCTAGTTCCGTGCACAGGACTGCATCCACCTCAAGAAGGTCGCCAAGAGGATGCAAGTATGCCCCTAATGAAGCCGACACCAAAATAACGACATGTCCTTGTTCTTGATGCCAACGCATACGTGCGGCAACATCGCTACGCAACCATCCGTCTGCAATCTTTGATGCGAACCGCACCCCGAGAGACTCAATTTCGCCAGCGTTCTTGCCTTCAAAGACACCCTGAACGAATTTTGCCTTCAAGAAATCACGGTCTCGTCGTCTGACTCTTTGAATGGTTGAACCCAGGTCAGAGAGCATCACATTCATTAGTCGTCGAGTACCGGCGACTGACCGCATA
>CAMDBY010000093.1 GCA_945889575.1 Bifidobacterium breve | reverse complement strand
CCTACTTGCTCTACGGCTTCGGTGGTTTGTTCCTCATGGGGCTCGGAATCCGAGCCATGTTGGTAGGCCAGGCCTAATTACTTCAGTGACGACTCAAGTTCGTTCAGTGCAGTAGCTAACGGCGCAGGAAGCTTTGAACCGAACTGTGCGTAATGATCGCGCATTTGTGGCAACGCTGATTTCCAGCCTTCAGAATCGATTGACAACAAAGCCTTCATATCTGCGTCAGTGACGTTGAGGCCAGAGACATCAATGTCTGCAGGGGATGGCAAGTAGCCAATTGCAGTCTTTGTTGCATTTGCTTTGCCGTCAACACGATCAAAGATCCACTTGAGCACGCGGCTGTTCTCGCCATAACCCGGCCACAAGAAGCGACCATCTTCGTCGCGACGGAACCAGTTCACAAAGAAGATCTTTGGAAGGTTCTCGCTCTTGGTGGCTGCGCCAACCTTGAGCCAATGTCCGAAGTAGTCGGCCATGTTGTATCCGCAGAACGGAAGCATTGCCATTGGGTCAAAGCGCAAGTTGCCAACAGCGCCACCGGCTGCAGCTGTTGTCTCAGACGCCATGATGCTGCCGAGGAATACGCCGTGGTCCCAGTCGAACGCTTCAGTGACCAATGGGACTGTGGTGCGACGACGTCCGCCGAACAGGATTGCTGAAATTGGAACGCCAGCTGGGTCTTGCCATTCGGGTGCGATACATGGGCACTGTGATGCAGGAGCCGTGAAGCGAGCGTTCGGATGAGCAGCAGGAGTTTCCACTTCTGGGTTCCACACGTTGCCTTTCCAGTCTGTTGCGCGTGCAGGCGGTTCGTCGCTCATTCCTTCCCACCACACATCGCCAGAAGGCACTAGGGCAGTGTTCGTAAAGATTGAGTTGCTTGTCATGGTTTCCATGGCATTGGCGTTGGTGTCGTAACCAGTTCCTGGTGCAACTCCGAAGAAACCTGCTTCTGGGTTGATTGCGTACAAGCGGCCATCGGCGCCGTACTTCATCCAACAAATGTCATCACCGATTGTCTCGGCCTTCCAGCCTGGGATGGTTGGCACAAGCATTGCGAGGTTTGTTTTTCCGCATGCAGATGGAAATGCTGCAGCGATGTACTTGAACGCACCTGCAGGGTTTGTAAGTTTCAAAATCAACATGTGCTCTGCAAGCCAGCCAGCATCACGTGCCATCACTGAAGCTATGCGAAGTGCAAAGCATTTCTTTCCGAGCAATGCGTTGCCGCCGTATCCGGAACCGTACGACATGATTTCGCGAGTCTCTGGGAAGTGAACGATGTACTTGTTATCAGGGTTGCATGGCCATGCAGAATCTTTCTGACCCGGTGCAAGTGGAGCGCCAACGGAATGCACGCATGGCACCCAATCATTGTTTCCGAGAACATCAAGTGCGCCTTGACCCATACGGGTCATGATGCGCATGTTGACAGCAACATATGCGCTGTCTGACAACTGAACTCCGATGTGTGCAATTGGTGAGCCGAGTGGGCCCATTGAGAAAGGAACCACATACATTGTGCGGCCCTTCATGGCGCCCTTGTACAAACTCATCATCTCGGCGCGCATCTCTGATGGTTCGCGCCAGTTGTTGTTCGGTCCGGCATCTGATTCGTCTGTTGAGCAAATAAATGTGCGGTCTTCAACACGTGCAACATCGCCTGGATCAGAATGTGCCCAGTAACTATTCGGGCGTTTTGCATCATCAAGTTTTGTAAAGATGCCCGCATCCACTAAGACTTGGCAGAGACGTTCGTATTCATCTGCTGAACCGTCACACCAATAGATTGCATCAGGCTGAAGAACTTCTGCCCAATCTTGTACCCACTGAGTGAGCCGTGCGTTGCCTGTGGTTGCAGCCATGTTCGATCCTTGGATTACGTGAAGGTTCAGGGGAACCGGTGAATAGAAAGAGTCTAAGAACTAAACAGCGGGGGTGCCCATATCGGACTCTGAACCGAGGCTGAGACGTGTGGCACGCCCGGAGGCATCAAGAGTGAATACGACGCGTTGGCCTTGGCGCAACATACGAAAAATGGAACCCTCAAGCGCGTTTGGCGCAAGGGTGTAATCAGCCAAATCGGTGTCACATACAACGACACCGTCTCCGCTTGTTGGATCGAATGCCTTGACAACACCTTGCATGGCAATGGCCTTAGCGGCCGACCTTGGTGATCTTGCCGGACTTAATGCAGCCGGTGCAGACGTGAACACGTCGGGGGGAGCCGTTGATCATGGCACGAACGCGCTGGATATTTGGGCTCCAACGACGCTTTGTGCGCACGTGTGAGTGAGACACTGACATGCCCCACGATGGGCCTTTGCCACACACTTGACATACTGCAGCCATTTTGGAATCCTCTTCGGTTATGGGAAGACGATGTACGTCTTCCGAACGCAGTTTCTTAATGTATCAGCCAGAACAAAGACACCCCAACTAGGAATGGCAGAGATTCAGGGAAAAGTGGCAAATATCTCGCCATTTCACCATGAGACACGCAAAGGGCGTGTCCTCTTTACTAGCCTCAACTCTGTGGCAGCCATGGAACTCTTCGGTGCAGATGAGGTCCGCCAAACGGTAGTGACCTTCCGCGATGCGATGAAAGCTCACGCCCCAGGCATCAACCGGATGAACGTGTATCCGGTTCCCGACGGCGACACGGGCACCAATATGGCCCGCACGCTCGATGCGGTTGTGGCCGAACTTGAAGGGGCAGATCACGCCATGGCGCCGACGTGCCAGGCAATTAGTCACGGGTCGCTGATGGGGGCACGGGGAAACAGTGGCGTCATTCTTAGCCAAATTTTACGCGGGCTCGTCAGCACGATCAGCGAGTCGACCGATGGCAAAGTCAATGCTTCACGAATGGCAGAAGCTCTGAAGCGTGCGTCAGCTGCTGCATATGAAGCGGTGTTGAAGCCAATCGAAGGAACAATTCTTACTGTTGTGCGTGAATCAGCCGATGCCGCCGCTGTTGCAGTGAGCAACGGCGCAACGTTGACAGCAACACTGCACGCTGCGCGTACTGCTGGTCGTGATGCGTTAGCGCGCACGCCTGACATGTTGCCCGTGCTGAAAGATGCCGGTGTCGTTGATGCAGGTGGTGCCGGATTCTTGTTGCTTCTTGATTCTGCAATTCACGTTGCAGATGGCGAAGCAATGCCAGAGCCTGATAATTCTGATGGGCCATCCGTCGAGCAGCTAGAAGCAGTCGCGTTGCGTCATTCAGGTGATGGCAGTGTTGACGTCAGTGAACTGCGATACGAAGTGATGTATTTCCTCGACCTCGATGATTCTCTACTGCCGGAATTCAAGAATGCGTGGGGTTCCATCGGCGATTCCATTGTTGTCGTGGGCGGAGAAGGTTTATACAACTGTCATATCCATACCAATGACATTGGCGCCGCGATTGAAGCACCGTTGTTGCTGTCTGGCCGGCCACGTCAAATACGAGTAACGGATTTGTTTGAAGAAGTAGCAGATGAACATGCTGCCCGAGAAGCGGCTTTGGGCGTACCGGTGAATTCACGGGCATCGTCTTCGTTTCTGCCACCAGTTACCTGTGCCGTTGTTGCTGTTGCTAGTGGCGATGGACTTGCAGAACTGTTTGGTCAATTAGGAGTGCAAGGTGTTATCTCTGGTGGGCAAACATCGAACCCATCGACTGCAGAACTACTAGCTGCTGTTGAACATATGAATGCTCAGCAAGTCATTATCTTGCCGAACAACAAAAACATCATTCCTGTTGCTCAACAAGTCGATTCGCTCACAACAAAAGAAGTGCGTGTCGTACCTACGTGTTCGATGGCCGAAGCTCTTGCTTCTTTAGTGTCGTATGACCCCGAAGCGTCTGCTGAATCAAATGCACGATCAATGACTGTTGCTGCTGAATCTGTTGCCACCGGTGAAATTACTCAGGCAGTGCGCGACACCCATACAGATGCTGGTCAAGTGACATCAGGTGATTGGATCGGAATTGTGCGTGGCGATGGCATTGTTGCAATTGCAGGCACGTTGGTAACTGCAGCCACACAGTTATTGGAACATCTCATTGATGATCAGCGTGAATTGCTAACAATCATCACTGGCGTCGACGCCACTGCAGCTCAGACCGATCACATTGTTGCGTGGGTCTCACAACATCGGCCAGACGTAGCGGTTGAAATCCATAGCGGCGGACAGCCGTTGTATCTGTACCTCTTCGGCGTTGAGTAATCCACCGCTTACCCTGCGCGACCTTGATCAATTAGGTCTTGAGCGCATCAAAGGTGTTGGCCCCAAAACACTTGTTGCGCTCGAAGCATTTGAAGTGCGCAGTATTTTGGATTTATTGGAGACCTATCCCCGCCGGTATATCGACCGCACAAACATGGCAATGATTGCCGACCTTGTTGAAGGTGTACCCGCGTTAGTGGTGGTCACAGTTGAGTCAACGTCGGCATTCACCACACGCAATAACAAAAAGATGGTGAAAGTTGCCGTTTCAGATGGAACCAAACGTTTGAACATCACATTCTTTAACCAAGGGTGGCGAGAAAAACAGTTGTACAAGGGTCTTGAAGTTGCAGTCTTCGGAAAGCCAGAATTATTCAACGGCTCCTTACAAATGACAAACCCCTTGGTTGACCCAGTGGGAAAAGCAACCGGTCGCATCGTTCCGATTTATCCGCAGAGCGAGAAGGTGCGCATTTCGTCGTCCGACCTTGCAACCTGGATTGAAGACGCACTGAATAAGTGTGCGCCTCGTGGATTTGCAGACACTGTGCCGCAGTCACTACTTGACCAGCACGGATTCATCAGTCGCAACGAAGCAATGAAGGCCATTCATTTTCCAGAATCAATAGAGGCACACCAGAATGCGCGCCGACGTTTGGCGTTCGACGAAGTGTTGCGCGTTCAGCTCATGTTGGTGGGTAAGAAAGCGCAATGGGAAAGAGATTCTGCTGGGTTTAGCCACGAAACCTCGGGGCATCTCATTGATGGGTTCATGAAGGCGCTTCCATTCCCGTTAACCGGAGCGCAAACACGAACAATCGGTGAGATCTACAAAGACCTTGCGTCTGGAACTCCGATGCATCGACTACTGCAAGGCGATGTTGGGTCAGGTAAGACTTTGGTGGCAGTGGCAACGATGCTGGCTTCTGTGCAAGGCGGGCACCAGGCAGCCATTATGGCGCCCACCGAAGTATTGGCAGACCAACACGCATTAGGAATTCGTGCGTTACTTGCGTCACTCACAGTGTCTGATGAGTCGAATCTCTTTGGTGATCGCACATTGCGAATTGAACTGCTGACCAACAAAGTAACGGGGGAGCAACGTCGCATTATTTTGGCCGGCATTGCTGATGGTTCAGTTGACATTGCAATTGGTACCCATGCGCTGATTCAGGACTCTGTGAATTTCAAGAGCCTTGGAGCCGTGGTGGTTGACGAACAACACCGATTCGGTGTTGAACAACGTTCTCGATTGCGCGACAAAGCACAAGAGTCAGAACATGGTCTTGTGCCAGACGTATTGGTAATGACCGCAACACCAATTCCGCGAACCGCTGCCATGACTGTGTATGGCGATCTTGATGTCAGCGTGCTTGATGAGTTGCCGCCTGGCCGAACACCCATCTCAACTGCATGGGTACATGCACCTCTCGAGATTGAATCGATGTGGGGAGACGTGCGCAGCAGACTTGATGCTGGCGAACAGGCATACGTGGTGTGCCCGCTAATCGAAGAGAGCGAAAAGCTAGAAGTTGCCTCAGCGCAAGAAACATTTGATCAACTCTCAGCTCAGGATTTGGCTGGCTACACAATCGGCTTGTTGCACGGGCGTATGGCATCGGCAGATAAAGAAGCTGTTATGAATTCATTCCGTTCGGGCGCAACGCAGGTACTCGTGGCTACAACGGTCATTGAAGTAGGAGTTGATGTTCCGAATGCCACGTGCATGGTGGTTCTTGATGCAAATCGGTTTGGCATCGCACAGTTGCATCAATTACGCGGACGAGTGGGGCGCGGAAAGTTGTTGTCGCAGTGCTATCTCATGACACAGAATGGCGAGCCGTCTCCCCGCATCGAGGCTCTCGTGGCATCTACGGATGGATTTGTGTTGGCTGAAGAAGATCTTAAACTTCGTGGCGAAGGCACCATCATGAGTGTCAATCAGAAAGGTCAAAGTGATCTCACTCTTGCGTCGTTGCAACGGGATCTTGAACTTATTCAATGGGCACGCAATGCTGCAGTTGGCATTATCCAGCGTGACCCCGTGTTGTCCGACTTGCCGTTATTACGCGATGAACTTGATTTGTTGTTCTCGGACTCTGATGAAGAGTTCTTGTTCAAGTCATAACGCAGGTGCACTACGGTTAGGGCATATCGAGGGGGTATCGAATGGAACTAAAAGGGAAACATGTCGTCGTCACGGGCGGTTCACGCGGAATCGGTGAACAGCTAGCTCGCCAGTTTGCGTCGCGCGGCGCAAAGGTCACGGTTGTAGCCCGAAGCGTAGATGCGCTTGAAGCTGTCGCTGTCGCAATCGGTGGCAACGCAGTGGTGTCTGACCTGTCTGATGATCTTTCTGTCGACGGACTCATTCAACACATCGAGAAACTTCACGGGCACATCGACATCTTGGTGAACAACGCAGGTCTCGAAACGTCTACTGCCTTTGCGGTGGAGGATGAACGTTAGATTCGTACTGTTGCACGAGTCAACCTTGAAGTTCCCATGTTGCTTACCCGTCATGCGTTGCCAGGAATGATTGCGCGTAACTCGGGACACATTGTTTTTGTGTCTTCACTTGCAGGCACTGCTGGTTTCCCAGGTATGGCTGTCTATGGCGCCACGAAGGCAGGCAT